>JAODMA010000304.1 GCA_025464545.1 Arthrobacter sp.
CTTGTCCAGCACGCGTAGGCCCAGTGCCTGGGCGCCCTTGCGCCCGTCGGCCACACCGAATTCCACGCGAGTCCCGGCCTTGAGCTCCGTTATGCCCTCGGGCAGCGCCGACTTGGGCAGGAAGACCTCCTGGCCGTCCTCGCCCGCGAGGAATCCGAAGCCTTTTTCCTTGTCATACCACTTGACCTTGCCGGTAGGCACGTAATCAACCTTCTTCGTTCTGCTGGTGACACGACCGACTGCCACCGCATCCGCATTGATATGCGGGTTCAAGGTGCGACTGCACGGACCGTGTTGGTCTGTTCCTTCAAGGTTATCCTGCCACGCGCACTATGACGGTGTGAGGCACGGCGGAAGCGGGGCTGTTAGCGTTGGCCACATGAGACCTTTGCGCTTCCGGAGGCCGCTGCAGATCATTGCGGCAGCGGTTGCTGTCTTGTCACTGCTCGCGGTGGGCGCTGTGATGGCCTTGGCGTTCGGCAATCTCGTTGCCCCGGCCTGGATTACCTCCACGGCGCTGTACGGATTGCCCTTTGCCTTCCTGCTGATGCTGGTGCTGGTGGTCGACGGCGTTGCGGCCCGCCGTCGGACGCGAGAGCCGGGTGAAAGGTAACGTTGGACTGATGTCCCTTATTCGCGCGCTCAGCAAGGAACTGGCGGCACGCAGCGACGACTCGTTGCGGGCTTTGTTCTCCGCGCGGCCGGACCTCATCTCGCCCGGCGTTCCCGACTTCGCAGCCCTTGCCGCGCGTGCGAGCGGCCGGGTGAGCGTGCAGCGGGCCCTGGAGCGGCTCAACCGCCCCGAAATGCAGGTGCTGGAGACGCTGCACCTGTGCACCAACACCGACACCGGGCACAGCGCCTCGTCGGCGATGCTGAAGAAGCTGATCAACGGCGCTTCCCTTGCCTCGATCGACCGCCTGCTTCACTCCTTGCAGGAGCTGGCGCTGGTGCACCGGGCCGAGCCACCGCACGGCGTCGGCCCGGCACATGCGCGGCAGCGGTACTACCTTCCGGTGGGCAGCCTCAAGGACGTCATCGGCATTTATCCCGCGGGCCTGGGGCGTAGCTACACCGAGCTCGTCCGGCTGCAGCCCGCGTTTGCGCAACGCGTGGTCCAGCTCGTCGGGGAACTGAACCGCAGTGGCGCCGCCGTCTCCCCCGCCACGACGCCGATGGAGGCGGCCCTGTCATTGCAGCACTGGACGGCCTCGCCCGAGTCGCTCCAGCAGATCCTCGCCGACGCCCCGGAACGCACCGCCGCGCTGCTTGCCCGGTTCGGGAACTGGGCCATGGGGGCCGTCCCCCAAGCCCAGCGCCGCGCATCGGTGATCCACGAAGGTTCCGACGTCGGTCCGGTGGACGGGCTGCTGGCCCGCGGCCTGCTGGTGCCGCTGGATGCGGCGCACGTCGAACTCCCGCACAGCGTGGGCGTCTCGCTCCGCGGCGGCTACGTGATCGAAAACTTCGCGCTGACACCCCCGGTTCCGCGGCTGGGTTCCACGAGTGCCGCGCTGCGCCGTAACGCCGCCCTGGGCGCGATCGCCGAGACCCTTCGCCTTGTGGGCGAGCTGCTGCACGTGGTCCGGGAACAGCCGCTGGTCACTCTGCGCAGCGGCGGAGTGGGCGTCCGCGAAATGAAGCGCCTGGCCGATACGTTGCGGATCGACCTGCACGAGGCCGGCGTACTTGCCGAGCTGTGTGCCCTTGCGGGGCTGCTGCGCCTTGACGTCGACAGTTCCGCGTGGGTCCAGCCACCGCAGCTGGAGTGGCTCACGCTGCCGCGCCAGGAGCAGTGGCTTTGGCTGGTGAACGCCTGGCTCGCAAGCGAGCGTGCTCCGTCGCTTGTAGGCCAGCCCGTCAACGGCGGGGCT
Source organism: Arthrobacter sp. (assembly GCA_025464545.1). Lineage (GTDB taxonomy): Bacteria > Actinomycetota > Actinomycetes > Actinomycetales > Micrococcaceae > Arthrobacter. The sequence goes on from JAODMA010000304.1 coordinate 1,875, forward strand.
CCCGGGCAGTCCGTCCACCGGGGCCCGGCAGGCACCACCATCAATGCGCTCTCAGCCGAGGCGCAGCGGCCGGACGCCCCCGTGGTTCGCAAGCGTATCCTGGAAATTCTCAGTGAACTCACCCATGAAGCCTCGGCGCTGGACGGGCTGGCCCCAGTGCTCGATGCGGCCGCCGTGCTGGAACGCGCCGACTGGTCGCAGCCCCGGATGGCCCGCCGCTTCAGCTCGCTGATCCGCGGGGTTCTGGCGGAAGCGGAGATGCTGGGTCTCATCGGCTCCGGCGCCCTGAGTCAGATCGGCGCGGCGATCGCGGCCGAGCAGCCCGACGAAGCCCTCGGCATCCTGGGCGAACACCTGCCCGCGGCGCTGAACCACGTCCTGCTGCAGGCGGACCTGACCGCCGTGGCCCCGGGCTACCTCGCACCGGAACTGAGCGAGAAGCTTTTGACCATGGCCGACGCCGAGGGCCAGGGACCGGCCACCATTTACCGTTTCTCCGTCTCGTCGGTCCGCCGGGCGCTGGACGCCGGACAGGACGCCCAGGCCATGCTGGACTTCCTGCGCCAGCATTCCGCCACCGCCATCCCGCAGCCGCTCAGTTACCTGATCGAAGACACCGCTGCCCGGCATGCCAGGCTCCGCGTCGGCGCCGCGGCCAGCTTCATCCAAAGCGACGACGAAGCTGCGCTGCTGGAACTGCTCAACGCCTCCGCGGCGTCCGGGCTGGGCCTGGTCCGCATCGCCCCCACCGTGCTCATCTCCTCGGCCCCGCCCCGGGAAACCGCCCAACTGCTCCGGAGCCTGGGCCTGACCCCGGCCGTCGAGGAGAGCGAGTCCGCCGTGCTCCGGCTGCGCCGCAGCACCGCCATGTCCGGCAGCGTGCGCCCGGTGTACACCGCACCGCGGACCGCCCCGCCGGAGGCCGACGTCGACGCGCAACTGGCCGTCCTGCGTGGCGGGCGTCCGGCAGCCGACGGCGC
>JAODMA010000323.1 GCA_025464545.1 Arthrobacter sp.
CCCAGAGCACCGTGGCCATGCCCCACAGCCGGAAGTCCATTGCCCCGGCGCGGTCGGGATAGGCAAGATCCGCGGCGCTGATCAGTGTGGCAGAAAGGGAGACCGTCAGCCGCAGCAATGGCCGGCCCGGTACCCGGAACGCCATGGTCACAGCGAACGCAGCAACCGCTAGTCCGGCCGCCCCCTGAACGGGCCAGTGCTCGATTCCCCAACTGTCGTCGCCTACCGCCCCTGCGCGTGCGAAACCCAGCGCGTGCAGGGCATACGGCAGCCAGATCATGATGCCGGCCGCGCCCAGTAGCAGGTAGGGCGGATGCGCGGACCATGCCCGCGGGAACCTGCCCACTGGTCCCCTGGTGAGCCAGGGGACCAGGACCGCGGATCCGGCCACCGGCACCGCCACCTACAAAGGCCGCCCGTCCAGTCCCGCCATGCTGCCGATGGCCAGGGCAGCAATAGCGATGCCAAGCTGGACAACAGCCGGCCACAACCGGGCAGGCGTGAGAGCTATCTTCGGCTGACTCGGCCATGGAAGAAGGGTACTCCCAGGGACGGCCCGGGGACCCGACCGGTACCGCGGATGAACACAGCCCTGTCCGGGCAGAGTTCATCGCGAACGTTTGACCACCATCGCAGAACCGCCCCCGCGCCGCACCGGCTCCGCCGCGGCGACCATGCGACCGTCGGACTTGAACTCGATTGCTGTCGCCGCGCCGATCTCCGCCGCGGATGTCGACGGCGCTCCCGCGGCCACGAGTTTATGACCGTACGGGGCCAGTTGGCTTCCGTATGCGGCGATGAACTCCGCCTCCGCGGTCACGGTGGCCGCGGCCGAGTTCCGCTCCGACGCACGCGGTGCGGCGATCGCCGCCGAGATGTTCATTCCCAGGTCCACCCGGTTCAGGATCGTCTGCAGGACGGTGGTGATGATCGTAGATCCACCCGGTGAGCCGAGCGCCAGGAAGGGCTTTCCGTCCTTGAGGATGATGGTCGGTGACATCGAGGAGCGCGGACGCTTACCCGGCTCGATCCGGTTCGGGTCTGTCGGGTCATACACGGTGGAGAAGTCGGTCAGCTCGTTGTTGAGCAGGAACCCGCGGCCGGGAACCACAATGCCGGACCCGCCCGTCTGCTCGATCGTGAGCGTGTACTCAACCACGTTTCCCCACTTGTCCGCGACCGTGAGATTGGTCGTCGAGATGTCCTCAGTGTCCCTCGCGTCGGCGGGCGCCGCCGCGGCGGCCGGGCACACGCCGTCGTACGAGGCGACATCCCCCGGTGCAACGGGCTTCGCGGCCGCGTGCTGCGGGTCGATCTGGCATGAGCGCTCCTTGCCGAAGCGGGGATCAGTGATCGCAACGGTGGGCACGTCGACAAAAGCCGGGTCGCCCACGTATTTGCCACGGTCCGCGAAGGCCAGAGCACTTGCCTCGAGGTAATGGTGCAGGGCCCCGGCCGGTGCCATCTCGGCAAGGTTGAAGGTGTCCAAAATGTTCAGCGCCTCCCCCACCGTGGTGCCCCCGCTGCTCGACGGCGCCATGCCGTAGACGTCCAGGCCCCGGTAGTCCACGTGTGTGGGCGCCTGATCCAGGACGCGGTAGGCTGCCAGATCCGCCGTCGTCATGGAGCCGACGGGGACGGGCAGCGCCGTGCCAGGGGCTTTCGGTGGAATCTGGACCGTGGCTGCGATCTCTGCGGCAAGCGCGCCGCGGTAGAAGCCGCCGCGCGCGCCCTTCTTGGCGAGGAACCGGTAGGTTTCGGCGAGGTCGGGGTTCTGGAAGACACTGCCGACGGCGGGTGCGTCGCCCCCCGGCAGGAACAGGCTGCTCGTAGAGGTGAATGCCGCGAATCGAAGCGCGTTTTCGAGGGTCTGCAAGCGGAACGTTTCATCGACCACGAAGCCGCGGGTCGCGACCTTGATGGCAGGCTTGAGGGCCTCAGCGAGGCTCACAGTGCCCCAACGGTCGAGTGCGCGCTCCCAGGTGGCCGGCGTGCCGGGGACGCCGACGGAGACGCCGCTGGTGACGAGATCCGGCGTGAAGGGGTACGCCTTGCCGGTCCCCGGGTCGATAAACGCGTCGTGCGGCATCGCCGCCGGTGCAGTTTCGCGGCCATCGATGGTGCCTACCCTGCGGGTCTTCGCGCTGTAAAACACGAAGTAGCCCCCACCGCCGATGCCGGCGCTATAGGGCTCGGTCACGCCCAAGGTCGCGGCCGCGGCGACGGCGGCGTCCGCCGCGTTGCCTCCGTCGCGGAGGACCTCAACCGCCGCAGCCGTCGCTTCCGGGTCCACCGTGCTCACCGCGCCGCCGTACCCGGTGGCTGTGGCAGTCTTTTCAGTTTCCCGCGGATCGGAGAAGGCGGGGCTGATAACGGCGCCGCTGGTGATGCTCAAAGCCAGAGCCGCCGTGATTGCAGCGAGTCGACGCCTCACAGATGGCATGGTCGCTCCCGGGTGAAGGGTGTTGCGAGTTGACCGTGCAGTCACGCTACTACTCCCCGGTGCGACACTCAACACCTGCCGGGCGTTTAGGCCGGGCGGCCCTGGCTGACGGCCCTAACCCGCCGTCGGGTAGCCGAGCCGGCGCTTGATCTCATCGAGCTCGGCGCGGAGTTCTTTGACCTGCAGGCTGTATCTGGCGAATTCGGCTTTGCGGCGCTGTGCGTCCCGGTAGCTCACAATCAGCGCGAGTATGCCCAGGGGCACGGCGACAACCAGAGCCCAGCCGGCTGCTGCGAGGTATTCCAAGGCGACCGGAAGCGCGGCCCGGAAATCGATAAATTCGTTGACGCCGTCCACCACTCCGCTCAGGAGCGTGTCGAGGGAGCCCAGGAACCGTCCAATGACAGGGGTATCCCCTAATGAAGGAGCGCCGAGCCTGTCCTCGGCGCCGCCACCCCAGCGGGAATCCCCGAGGTGGGACAGGACGTAGATGCCCGCGCCCATGTTGGCAACCGCGTAGACGAGGACTGAGCCGAGCGCAGCCCAATGGAGGCGACGAGGCCGCCAAAAACACAGCAGCAGCCCGGCGGCGATGGCCGAGAGCCACGTCAGGGATCTCAGCCACTCGCTGCTTACGTCGCTAAAGATGTCCACAACACTGACCTTCCCTAGACCCTTTGGCAGGTTACCCTCGTCCTCTGCCGTTTGTTGGCACCATCAGGTCCGACACGTCCGCGCAACCTCAGGTCCGGCAGGTCCGTCGCGGGGGTTGCTGCGTCGTCGGTAGAATTCGTATGGTGACCATCTCCGATTCCCAGCTCCAGCCAGTCACTGTGTCCGTTGCACGCACCGTCCAACCCGGCCGGACACGTCAGGCCAGCGCCTGGGCGCATGCAGGCCAGGAACTCGCCCGCGAATGGCCCGGTTATCTGGGCTCCGGTTGGGTCCGTACGGCCGAAGACTCCAACGAATGGCACATGCTGTACCGCTTTGCCACTGCCGGCCACCTCAACGACTGGGAGCAGTCCGACGAGCGGCGCTGGTGGATCGACAGTGCAGCAGACCTCGTGGAAGTCACACAGATCGAACGGCGCACGGGCATTGAGGGCTGGTTCGCGCAGCCCGGCGACGTCCGCCTCAGCGTTCCCGAGACCGTGGTACCTCCCCGGTGGAAGCAGATGGTCAGCATCTTTCTGCCCTTTTTCCCGCTCAGTCTGCTGGCCAATTTCCTGCTGCACCCGCTGACCCGGGAGTGGCCGCTCCCTTTCCAGGTGCTGCTGGCCACCTGCCTCCTCACGCCGCTGATGACGTACATCTTTCTCCC
>JAODMA010000331.1 GCA_025464545.1 Arthrobacter sp.
AGACCCGCTGGCGGGCCAACCAGGGCGCCTTCCTCGTGGTCACCCACGACCGCTGGTTCCTCGACGAAGTCTGCACCAAGACCTGGGAAATCCACGACGGCATCATGGACCCGTTCGACGGCGGCTATGCCGCCTATGTGCTGGCCCGCGCCGAACGTGACCGCTCCGCCTCCGGGGTGGAAAGCAAGCGCCAGCAGCTCGTGAAGAAGGAGCTGGCCTGGCTGCGCCGCGGGGCCCCGGCCCGCACCGCCAAGCCCAAGTTCCGGATCGAGGCAGCCAACGCCCTGATCGCCGACGTACCCGAGCCGCGCGACTCGACGGCGCTGAGCAAGATGGCGACGGCACGGCTCGGCAAGGACGTGCTGGACCTCGAGAACGTTTCGCTGGACTTCCTCGGCGGGGACCCCGGGCAGAAGCTCTTCGACAACATCACGCTGCGGCTGGCACCGGGCGAGCGGCTGGGCCTCGTGGGCGTCAACGGCGCCGGCAAGACCACCCTGCTGAAGCTCCTCAACGGCGAGATCCAGCCCAGCTCCGGGAAGGTCAAGCGCGGCAAGACGGTCGTCACCGCGGTCCTCACCCAGGAGGTCAAGGAGCTCGACGACGTCTCGGACCTGCGCGTGATCGAAGTGATCGAGCGCGAGAAGCGTTCCTTCAACGTCGGCGGCAAGGAATTCACGGCCGGGCAGCTTGTGGAGCAGCTTGGCTTCACGAACGAGAAGCAGTGGACCCCCGTCAAGGACCTTTCCGGTGGCGAACGCCGGCGCCTCCAGCTCCTGCGACTGCTCGTGGGTGAGCCGAACGTGCTGATGCTGGACGAACCGACCAACGACCTCGACACCGACACCCTCGCTGCCGTCGAGGATGTGCTCGACGGCTGGCCCGGAACGCTCGTCGTCGTCAGCCACGACCGCTACCTGCTGGAGCGCGTCACGGACCACCAGATGGCGCTGCTGGGCGACGGCAAGATCCGTGCCCTGCCGCGCGGCGTCGACCAGTACCTCGAACTGCGCGAAGGCGCCCTGGCCGGGTCCACCATCACCGGCGGCGGCAACCCCGTCACCTCGTCCGCCCCGGCGGCTGCGTCGGCGGTGAGCGGCCCTTCGGAGGCCGAGAAGCGCGACGCCCGCAAGGCCAAGAACCGGATTGACCGCCAGCTGGGCAAGCTGAAGCAACAGGAGGACAAGGTCCACGCCCAGATGACCACGGCGGCCGCCGACCCCTCCGGTGTCGGCAAGCTCGGTGAGCTGAACAAGAAACTCAAGGACCTCGCCGGCGAACGCGAAGCCCTCGAACTCGAATGGCTCGCGGCGCTGGAAGTCCTGGGGGAGTAGGCCTCCGGAGGCGTCGCATCGGCTGAGTCGCACGAGGCTCAACCTTCATGGCAGAATTGGTTCTCGTGCCACCGGGGCTTCACGCCCCCGGCATGGTCCGCCCTGGTGTAATGGCAGCACCCCGGCCTTTGGAGCCGTGGAGTATAGGTTCGAATCCTATGGGCGGAACTCCCGCGTCCGCGGGGCGTGGAACAGCTCCTGACGGGCAGGGTCGAGTGGTGGTCCAGTAGGATGAAACTGGCGCCGTGACCGGACTCCGGTCCGGACGAAGCCGCGCGAATCCGGCAACCAAGTTGCACCATCCGGCCTCGGCCGCGGGGCAAGCAGATCCACCGAACAGCGGCAGAAGCCAAACCACTGAGCAAGGAGAGCCCGTACGTGAGCCCCGAGAATTCCGGCCCAGCCGCCGTGATCGTCCTAGCTGCAGGTGCCGGTACCCGGATGAAATCCCGTACCCCCAAGATCCTCCACGAAATCGGTGGCCGCTCCCTCGTCGGGCACGCCCTCGCCGCCGCGCGCGCCATCCGCCCGCGCGAACTGGCCCTCGTAGTGCGGCACGAACGCGACCTCGTCGCCTCCCACGTCGCCGCCCTTGACCCGGATGCCCTTATCGTCGACCAGGACGAGGTACCCGGCACCGGCCGTGCCGTTGAAGCCGCCCTCGACGCGCTCGACGCGCTCGACCCCCATGCTTCGCTCAGCGGCACCGTCGTCGTCACCTACGGCGACGTGCCCCTCCTTACGGGCCAGTTGCTGGCCGGCCTTGTTGCCGCCCATGAAGCGGACCGCAACGCCGTCACCGTCCTCACCGCCGTGCTGGAGGATGCCACCGGCTACGGACGTATCCTCCGGGCCGCGGACGGAACCGTGACCGGCATCCGGGAGCACAAGGACGCCACGGACGCTGAGCGCGGCATCCGCGAAGTCAACTCCGGCATCTACGCCTTCGACGCCGCGGTGCTGCGCGACTCGCTGGCCCACGTCACTACGGACAACGCCCAGGGTGAGAAGTACCTCACCGACGTACTGGCTCTGGCCCGCGCGGCCGGCGGCCGGGTGGCGGCCGTGGTCACCGAAGACCGTTGGCAGGTCGAAGGCGCCAATGACCGCGTGCAGCTCTCGGCACTCGGGGCCGAGCTCAACCGGCGCACCGTCGAAGCGTGGATGCGCGCAGGGGTCACCGTCGTGGACCCGGCCACCACGTGGATCGACGCCACCGTCACCCTCGACGAGGATGTCCGCCTGCTGCCCAACACCCAGCTCCACGGCGCAACGACAGTGGCGAGGGACGCCGCCGTCGGCCCCGACACGACTCTGACCGACGTCCAGGTGGGCGAAGGCGCGACCGTGATCCGTACCCACGGTTCCGGTTCCAGGATCGGCGCCAAAGCAAGCGTCGGACCGTTCACGTACCTGCGGCCCGGCACCGTACTGGGCGAGACCGGCAAGATCGGCGCTTTCTACGAGACAAAGAACGTCACGATCGGCCGCGGCTCCAAGCTCTCCCATCTCGGCTACGCCGGGGACGCGGAGATCGGCGAGGACACCAACATCGGCTGCGGCAACATCACCGCCAACTACGACGGCGAGAAGAAGCACCGGACCGTCATCGGTTCCGGCGTCCGCACCGGCTCCAACACTGTGTTCGTGGCCCCCGTGCAGGTGGGCGACGGCGCCTACAGCGGCGCCGGGGCCGTGATCCGCAGCGATGTGCCCGCCGGCGCCCTGGCCGTGTCTCTCGCCAAGCAGCGCAACGCCGAGGGCTGGGTCCTCGCGAACCGTCCTGGCTCGAACTCCGCCGCGCTGGCCAAGGCCGCCGGCGCCGCCGCCCCACCATCCTCCACTACTCCGGCATCAACAGAAGAGGGCTAGCAATCATGAGCGAAATTACGGCACACGGCGAGAAGAAGCTGGTGCTTGCCGCGGGGCGTGCACATCCCGAACTGGCGAAGGAGATCGCCAAGGAGCTGGGAACCGAACTGCTGCCGCTGGACGCTTACGACTTTGCCAACGGCGAGATCTATGTCCGGGCCGGCGAAAGCGTCCGAGGCACCGATGCCTTCGTCATCCAGGCGCACCCGGCCCCGCTGAACAACTGGCTCATGGAACAGCTGATCATGATTGATTCCCTGAAGCGTGCCTCCGCCAAGCGCATCACCGTGGTTTCGCCGTTCTACCCCTATGCCCGCCAGGACAAGAAGGGCCGGGGCCGCGAGCCCATCTCCGCCCGCCTCGTCGCGGATCTGTACAAGACGGCCGGAGCCGATCGCATCATGAGCGTGGACCTGCACACCTCGCAGATCCAGGGCTTCTTCGACGGGCCGGTGGACCACCTGATGGCCATCCCGCTGCTCGCCGACTACATCCGGACCCGCGTCGACACCGACGACATCACGGTCGTTTCCCCGGACACCGGCCGCGTCCGCGTCGCCGAGCAGTGGGCGGAGCGTCTTGGCGGTGCCCCGCTGGCCTTCGTGCACAAGAGCCGCGACCTCACTGTGCCCAACCAGGCGGTCTCCAAGACCGTCGTCGGGCAGATCGAGGGCCGCACGTGCGTCCTGATCGACGACATGATCGACACCGGCGGAACCATCTCCGGCGCCGTCCAGGTGCTCAAGAACGCCGGGGCCAAGGACGTCATCATCGCCGCGACCCACGCGGTCTTCTCGGACCCGGCTGCCCGGCGCCTCTCGGAGTCCGGCGCCCGCGAAGTCGTGGTCACGGACACCCTGCCGATCGGGGCGGACAAGCGTTTCCCGCAGCTCACCGTGCTGTCCATTGCGCCGCTGATCGCCCGCGCCATCCGCGAAGTGTTCGACGACGGCTCCGTGACCAGCCTCTTCGACGGCAACGCCTAGCACCATCGTCCGAGCCGGGCCCGGTTTCGGAAACCGGGCCCGGCGCTGGTAGCCTTATACCGAAACCTTGGCGAGGGAGAGCACTGGTATTCCGTGTACACGGGAAACCGCACTGCTGGTCTCCGTTATCGACTGGGTCTGAATCTCCCTTCGGAAGGGCGGCCTCGCGGCCACCCGGCGTTGAAGGTCGCAAACAGACCTCCGCCCTTGCTGATCACCGCTAGTCCACTAGGAGATACCCATGGCTGAGCAGAAGCTCGCAGCAGAAGTACGCACCGAATTCGGCAAGGGCTTCGCCCGCCGCGCCCGCATGGAAGGCCTGATTCCGGCCGTTATCTACGGCCACGGCGCAGAGCCGATCCACATCACCCTGCCGGCCAAGGCAACCACGCTGGCCGTCCGCGTCGCCAACGCCCTTCTGACCCTGGACATCAACGGCGAGCAGCACCTCGCCCTGGTCAAGGACATCCAGCGCAACCCGATCAAGCAGATCATCGAGCACCTGGACCTCCTGACCGTCCGCACCGGCGAGAAGGTCACCGTGGACGTTCCCGTGCACCTGACCGGCGAGCTGGCCCCGGGCAACGCCTACAACCAGGAAATGACGGTTGTTTCCCTCGAAGCCGAGGCAACCCACCTGCCGACCTCCGTCGAGGTCAGCATCGAGGGCCGCACCGCCGGTGAGCACATCCACGCTTCTGACCTCGTCCTGCCGAAGGGCTCCGTCCTCCTGGCCGACGCCGAGGCTCTGGTCGTTCACATCTCCGAGGCCACCGAGGTCTCCGAGGAAGAGGCTTCGGCCGACA
>JAODMA010000339.1 GCA_025464545.1 Arthrobacter sp.
CAGTTCGAAGGCGCGGCGCAGGATTTCGCCGCGCTCACGCGGGGCCACCTTCGCCCAGGACTCCTGGGCGGCGGCCGCGGCGTCCAGCGCGGCGGCCCCGTCCTCGGCGGAAGCGTCGGCGATGCTCAGCAGCACCTTGCCCGTCGCCGGGTCCTCCACGTCGAAGGTCTTTCCCGAGGCGGCCGGACGCCATTCGCCGCCGATCAACAGACCGGTCGGAATAGAGGCAAGCAGGGCGCTCTCGCGCTGGTCGTTTGTTGTCATCGTTGATCTCCAAAGGGTTGAACGGAAGCCGCCGCTATGTTCAGTACGACCGTCAGCAGTTCAAATCGGGGGGCGCTCGAGCGATGTCTGCTTCCCTTGGGTAAACCATAGGGAGCGCGCAGACAAGACTGCGGTAGAAGAAGTGATCCGTGCGGTTGCGGACCCGCTTTTGGCTGAGGTCTGTCTCCCTCGGCGCAACGGATGAAGAGGGTCTTCTTCCGGGCCAGAGAATGCCGCCAGCTTTAGCCAACATCTGGCCGGCCCCGAACCATCGCGGGTCGGGGGCCGGCCTCTTGAATGCCGTCGCCTAGACGCGGGCGCGGGTCTTGCTGCGAATGAGGTCCAGGGCCTGAACAAGGTAACCCCGGAAGACCGGGTAATTTTCGCTCATCGGGAAGTGACCGATGGCCTTCATTTCAATGAATTCGGCGCCGGGAATCTGGCTGGCCGTGCGCGCGCCGTCCTCGGGCGTCGTGAGGTAGTCGTATTCGCCGGTCATCAGCACCACGGCACACTTGTCAGTCTGGATTTCGTCGAGCTTGCCGCGAAGGTCATGGTCCACTGAGTAGAAGTGGAGGTCGCCCTTGAAGGCCTCCGAACCCTGGGTGTAGTAAAACCACGTCTTCCAGCGGTCCGCTTCCGGAGACTGCGGGGCCATGAGATCCCAGGTCCCGCTTCCGCACACCTGTGCTGCGTTGGCGTGCGGGTGCTGCCACCAGTCAAGGTAGAACCCTGGTGAGTAGTCAGCCCCCTCAACGGGGATGACGGCGTCGAACCTCTCCGGAAAGCGGTGAGCTAACTGGAGTGCCACATTGCCGCCGAAGGAGGAGCCCATGAAGATCGGATCAACCAATTCCAGCGCGTCACAGAGGGCCACGATGAAGTTCGCGAAGTGGTCCGCGCTCAGCTGATACTCCTCGGTCCACCACTCAGTGTTCTCCGGCGGATCGGACTTGCCGTGACGGGGCAGATCGTAAGCAATGACCCGGTATTCGGCAGTGATCTGCGGGTCCTCCAGCAGGCCGCGCCATTGGTGGTTGTGGGCTCCGGCCGTGTGCTGGCAAACCAGCGGCTGACCGCTGCCGTTTTCCAGATAGAAGACCTTGTATTCGAGACCGTCTACGTCAACGGTGACGTAGTGGCCGGTGACGGGGGAAATCTTGCTCATGTCAGGGATTCCTTTGGTCTAGACGGGTGCGCCGGTGGAACGCAGCAGTTCAATCTGGCGTGTCATGCAGCGCAGGTTCTGCATGAGGACCAACACATCGCCTTCCAGCTTCATGTCGCGCTGGAAAGTTGCGGCCCAAATGCCGTGGTACATGGGCGCGGGAACCGGTTTCCCAAATTCACGCCAGGTCTGGGCGCTGGCCCGGATGGCGAACTGGTACGGCACTTCAATAGGACCGGGGTCCACCGAGATCTGCGCGATAGTGCCGGCCACGACCCGGACGACGAAGGTGTGCTCCGCCATGTCCAGCAGGTACGAGCAGGTGAAGTACTTTCCGTGGGCCTGGATTTCCGGGTCCTGGTTGTTGGCCTCGGTGAACTTCTGCACCCAGGCCTCCACTGAAGGGGCTCGTGTAGCGAGCGTCATCTCATTGTTCCTCTCGTTGAACACCTGAAGGTCCGGACTTCTCTGACCGAACCTCGGAAAGCGGGTGGTTCCGGAGTGCCTTGCCGGCTATCTCCGCTTGCAACCTGGCGCTGTTTGCCATTCCAGCCCCAGCAGGTGCCCGCCGTCCAATACCGGTCCCCTATCCGCCGATAGCCTGAAGCTATTGGACCGTCCAATGTGATGGCGCTTACAGTTGGACGATGCAGCCACAGCTAGATCTGCGCGTTCTGCAGTACTTCGTCGCAGTAGCCGAGGAACTGCATTTCGGGCGTGCCGCGGCCCGAGTCCATATCGCGCAACCGTCACTTAGCGTCCAGATACGAAAGCTCGAGCACTCGTTGGGCACGCCACTGCTTATCCGGAGCAGCCGCAGCGTGTCACTGACTCAGGCCGGCGCAGTTCTTTTGGACGAGGCCAAGCGACTGCTGTCTGCGGCTCAGCGCGCGGTCTCCTTGACCAGGGAGGCAGCCCACGGAGTGCGCGGGACTCTAATCGTCGGCTTCCAGACCAACGCAGCCGCTGAACTGACACCGCGAATACTTGCCGCGTTCAAGAACAACCACCCGAAAATCCACGTCCAGATGAGGTCCTTCGACTTCGCGGATCCCACTGCTGGGCTTGCAGACGGCACCTCAGATGTGGCATTCGTGCGCCCTCCCCTACCTTCGGCGGAGTGGCTCGCCACGGAAACGCTCTTCGTCGAGCCTCGGGTCCTCGTCGTGGCAAGCGGCTCCCGCTTTGCCGGGCTGCCCGAGATCTCCGTGGAACAGGTCGCCCACGAACCCTTCGTCGCCCGAAAGGCCCCGGACAAGTGGCGGGATTTTTGGCTCGCGACGCACGCCCGCGGCGGTCAGCCGGTGCGCATCGGACCTCAGGTTGCCACCGTGGACGAGTGCTTCGAGGCCATCATGGGAGAGCGCGGAATCGCGTTCACCCAGGCTTCCACCCAGCGTTTCTATGACCGACCAGGGCTTTCCTTCATACCCGTCAAAGATGTCCCGCCGTCGCCCCTGTCCATTGCATGGCGCACCGACGTAAATGACCAGCTGGCTCGGGAGTTTGTCGAGACCGCCAAGACGCTGGCCGCATTCGGAGGAGTTCCCAACCTCGTCAAATCCGGAGGCCTTTTGCACCAGCTGAACTAACCGCGTTCCACACTCCCGGCGGAAGGCATCGAAACGCACGCGGAGCTCACAACCGTAACCGCGCTCGGCATGACGCCGGACAGGGTTAGCTCCTCGGCCGGCACGCTTTCCACCCCCGATACTGGGCCGCGTGGCACGACGGTACCGCCTAACCGTCCCGACAACCGACTCGCACGAGCGCTTCGCCGAAGACGTGTGTGAGCGCCGCACGCGGCCCGGCCTTCGTATCCGCGAACGGCTGCACGGTCCGCGTTTGGGTGTCAGTCGAAGAAGCCGGCTTCGGGCGGGCTGTGCGCGAGGGAGGCGAGGCCGGGGGTGCGTGCGGGTTTGTGGCCGTCGTAGGCGCATTGCTTGAAGGGGCCTTCTTTGTCCATGAGGACGCGCATGTGCGGGTCTGCGTGGTTCAGCCACCAGATGCCGACTCCAAGGGCGCACGAAACACTGCCCTGGGCGAACACCGCGCCGTCACGCCACCGCCACTGGTCGCTGACGCACTCGGCTACAGCTACCAGGTCGCGTTCCTCCACGCCGACGCCGCAGGTAAACCGTGGTCGCGATACGTC
>JAODMA010000359.1 GCA_025464545.1 Arthrobacter sp.
TGATCGGCTTCGCCTACATCCTGCGCCGTTACGTGGTGGGAATCGCAGAACTCGGTAACTGGCAGATCATGATCACCAACCCCAAGTGGCAACCGCCGTTCGGGTGGCCGCTATTGTGCCTGCTGTACGCCGTCCTACTCGTCCTTGCAGCCCGGAATCTCTACGCCTACATCTACCCCGGCTCACGGCTTCTGACGTGGCCGGCGCGCCTTGTCGCGACCGGACCTCGGGCCTGGATCAGGTCCCGGGTACCGGGAACCCGTGCGGAGGTCGCGCATACGGTACCATCTGGCACAGAGTCGCAGCCTACACCGCTCCCGGGTACGAAGCTCCAGCCCGCAAACCGGGGCGCGGCCGGAGAGAGTCTGGACCAGCCTCGAACGTAGGTTGAGGCTGGTCCATGTAGCGCTGGCAAGCGGAGGAGCACCGTGCTCGCTCCGGGATGGATCACCCGGGCGCTATTGCGCGGGGGCCGCGCGTTCGCCCTAGGGGTTCGCCGCTTTAAGGACGGAGCCCCTGGGGCGGGGGTGTGAACGGGATAATCCTTGTCGGGGTTCCGGAGTATTCCAGCCGCGGCGGTGTCCGGCCGTTCTACCGGGCCGCTGGCCCCGGCGAAAGTTTCTCTTGAAGGAGAACTACACAGTGGCGGTACGGCGCCGCAGTTCCTTCACGACGTCATGTACCTCGCCGTCCATGACGATCTCTCCATGCTCGAGCAAGACCCCGCGTTCGCACACTGTTGCAACCAAGTCCAGGTCGTGGCTGACAACGAAGAGCGTCTTGCCCTTGTCCGAGAGTTCCTTGATCTTGGCGATGCATTTGCGCTGGAACGGCTCGTCGCCCACGGCCAGAATCTCGTCGATAAGGAAGACTTCGGGGTCGGTGTGCACCGCGATGGAGAACGCAAGGCGGAGGTACATTCCTGAGGAGTAGAACTTGACCTCCGTATCGATGAACTCACCTATCTCCGAGAACTCAACAATCGAGTCAAACTTGTCGTCGATTTGTTGCTCAGTCATTCCGAGGATGGCACCGTTCAGATAGACGTTGTCGCGCCCGCTGAGGTCATGGTGGAAGCCGGCGCCGACCTCGATCAGACCTGCAACGCGTCCGCGGGTGTGCACAGTTCCACCGTCTGGCTGGAGTACTCCGGAGATGAGCTTCAGGAGGGTCGATTTCCCAGAGCCATTGAGCCCCAGGAGCGCGACCGTCTCCCCCTGCTTGACGTCGAGGGAAACATCCTTCAGGGCCAGGAACTTCTTCGACAGGTCACCTTTTCTGCCCTTGACCAGCCAGACCACGGCCTCTTTAAGCGAGCGGGTGTGGCGTAGCACGAACTGCTTGCGTATACCGATACAGCTGATGGCCACCTGGCCAAGCAGCGTCATCTCAGACGACATCTCAGAGCTCCTGTGCAAAGTGGACGGCGAGCCGCCGGAACGTCAGTTGCCCGAAGAACAACACCGCGAGTGTGATGGCAACAGAGACAGGAAGCCAAAGTGTCAGCAAGTCCGGGGGCATGGTTCCTGTCACAGACTGGTCGGCCTTAAGCGTAGGTTCCCAGAAGACCCAGTGGAAGACTTCAACGGCGACCGTCATCGGGTTCAGCTGGTAGATCCAGTACCAGGGTCCCATCACCTGCTGGACCATTGACCAGACGTAGAGGACGGGAGAAGCCCACGTGACGACCATGACGATCATGTCTACGATGTTTTCCGAATCACGGAAATAGACATTCATCGCCCCGAACAGAAGGCCCAGTCCGGTGGCGAGAACGGCCACCATCAGGAAAACGATGAAGAAGGCGGCCAGCTGCAGCAACGACGGCGTCCACCCCACGATCAGGCAGGCACCGACGAGAACGACGAGCTGCGGCAGGAAGTGCGCCGCAGAAACCCAGACTGTGGCCACGGGAAAAAGCTCCCGCGGAAGGTAGATCTTTCTGATGAGATCACGGTTGTCCACAATCGAGCGGGTGGCGTTCGAGAGCGACTCCGTGAAGAAGTTCACCAGAACGATGCCCGCGAACAGGTAAATGGCGTAGTTAGGCGTTCCCCGCTGGAGGTTCAAGAAGATGCCCAGTGCAACAAAGTAAATGAGGAACTGAACCAGCGGTTTGACGTAGGACCATAGCAACCCCAGCACTGAGCCGCGGTAGCGCACTTTGATTTCCTTGCGTACCAGCAGCTTCAAAAGGAAACGGTCCCGGTAGACGTCCAGAAGTCCCCGGCCGCTGCCCGGTGTTGCAAGCTGGTCGATCTGGGTGGTCATCTAGCTGCCATCCTCGGAGTGTGCCTCGAAGGTTTTTTTCCACGCGTCTATCGAGCTGATCTCAGGCACAGCTGCCCGGTACTGCTCGGCCAGCTTCTCCCAGTCACGAAACAGCTGCAGGTGCAGGCGCGTCGCCTCAGTCAACATCGACCTGAGTTTCTTCGGGTCCCGCTGATACCAGGACGCTCCGGTTCCTTCTGCGTTGGAAACGACGACACTGTCGTAGTGCGCCACGCGGAACCAGCGGTTGTCGCGGTGCGCCAGAAAGCCCTGCGGCCTCTCGGCACTCTCTGGGCCCGGTGCCTTGATCAGTTGCCGCGCAACCGTCTTGATCCCCCACGGCACAATCTGTTTCTTGCTTGGCATCCCGACGGCGGTGCCTCCCATCGGGCCCCTCCCCAGCTTTGGTGCCGGAAAGTCGTCGACATCGTCCATCACCGCGGCATCGGAATACTGCGACTTGAGCGCATTGATCTCGGGGAGCTTGGTGGCCAGCACGTTGTGTAGGTCCTCCGGACCCTTCAGAATGTCCCGCAGCGCCTCGATGCGGCCGTGCTCGGTGAAGTACTGCATTGACACCAAATGCTTGACATCTGATTGGACTGATTCCCTGAGGACGCGTCCGCCCTTCGGATAAGGGCTGTGGATCAGCGTAGTGATCAGCCTGTTGCGCTCGTGGAAATACGCTTGCCACCCGACGAGATCGTCCTTGTCCATCCACGACACGTGCCAGACGGCTGCGCCGGGCAACGACACCGTTGCAATACCGGCCTCCCGGGCGCGCAGCCCATACTCGGCGTCGTCCCACTTGATGAACAGCGGTAGCGACAGGCCGATTTCCTTGATCACTTTGGTGGGGATAAGGCACATCCACCAGCCGTTATAGTCGACGTCCACCCGCCGGTGCAGCCAAGCTGTCTGTCGGAGGTTCGCGATGCTGAAGTCGTGCCGCACATCCATGTCAGCGTGGGGCAAGGCTGGCACGATCCTGTAAGGATCGACGACCTCGCCAAAGGTATGCAGGACACTGCGGTTATAGAGGTCGAACATGTGGCCACCGACGATCGTCGGCTTGCGGCAATGGTCAGCAAAAGTGCGCAACCGGAGGATGCTTTCCGGCTCCACCACAATGTCGTCGTCGAGCAGCAAGGCGTAGTCGCTGCCGTTTTCGACAGCCTCGTACATGCCGCGGGCGAAGCCGCCTGACCCGCCAAGGTTGGCCTGGTTTATCACACGGAGCTTCCCGCCGAGCGAAGCCTTGACCTCCGCAAATCCTTCCTGGTCCTCAACCTTCAAAGTCCCCTGATCCACAATCAGTATCTCTTTGACGCTGGTGAGGACATCGGGATTCTCCGCCAGGATCCGGGCGTTGTTCAGGCAGAAGTCGGGCTTGTTCATCGTCGTGATCTCAATGGTCACTTCGCCCTTCTGCCCGCCCGTATCGGACGCCTCCCACTGCCCGCTCTCCAGCAGCAGTTCCTGCGAGCTGGCCGCCAGGTCGAACCAGTACCAGCCGCCATCCCCAAACGGCTTTAATGACAGCTCGAAAATGGAGGTCGCGGCACCTTCGACATGCTTGCCGTCCACCCTCTGAACAGAACCCCGCGCATTTGATTTATACACCGAGACAGTTCCGGAGCCGTTGGTCTTGACGACCAGCCGGATGTCCCGGACCGAGGTCCAACGCCGCCAGTAGCTGGCCGGAAAGGCGTTGAAGTACGTTCCGAAGGAGATTTGTTCGCCCGAGCGGACACGCATGGAGCTTCTTGTCAGGAGATCTTCAAAGTGGGCTTCACGGCCGCCAGAGCTGAACATCTGCAGCTTTTCTTCAGGCAGCTTCGGCGTACGTGCAAGCTCGTCGTTTTCACGCAGCCGAATGCCACTGGCGGTCCCGGCGTCTACATACAGGGAGATTGTATCTGTCTGATCTGCAGACGGAAGGATCACCCGCTGAAGAGTATTCCAAGTGGACGTCTCTTCAGTGGCCATCATGCGCCGACTCCCCCGCTTTCGAGCTTGGCGCCGCCTTCGAAATGCGGGCGGATCTGATTGTCGAACATGGTCAGGGCCGATCCGATGGCCATGTGCATGTCCAGGTATTTGTAGGTACCGAGCCGTCCGCCGAAGAGGACATCCTGCTCGGCAGCGGCAAGGTCGCGGTACTTGAGCAGCCGCTCCCGGTCCGTGGCCGTATTGATCGGATAGTAGGGCTCGTCGCCCTTTTCCGCGGCACGCGAGAATTCCCGCATGATAACGGTCTTCTCGGTCTGGTAGTCGCGCTCCGGATGGAAATGGCGCGGTTCGATAATCCTGGTGTAGGGCACGTCGGCGTCGTTGTAATTGACCACGGACGTTCCCTGGAAATCACCGACGTCGAGCACTTCTTCCTCGAAGTCGATGGTGCGCCAGGAGAGGTCACCCTCGGCGTAGTCGAAGTAGCGGTCCACGGGCCCGGTGTAGATCACAGGGATGTTGCCGACGACTGTGTCCTTGTTGTACTCGTGCGACTCGTCGAAGAAGTCCGTGTTCAACCGGACGTCGATGTTCGGATGTTCGGCCATTTTCTCGATCCAGGCCGTGTAGCCCCCGGTGGGCAGGCCCTCGTACTTGTCGTTGAAGTACCTGTTGTCATAGTTGTAGCGCACGGGGAGCCGGGCGATGATGCCGGCAGGCAGGTCCTTGGGATCCGTCTGCCACTGTTTGCCGGTGTAGTGCTTGATGAACGCCTCGTAGAGCGGCCGGCCGATAAGCTGGATGCCCTTGTCGTTAAGGTTCTGCGGATCTGTCCCGGCCAGTTCGCCGGACTGTTCCTTGATCAGCTCGCGCGCCTGCCCGGGGGTGAGGTTGGCCCGGAAGAACTGGTTGATTGTTGCCAGGTTGATGGGCAGCGAGTAGACCTCGCCCTTGTGCACGCCGTACACCTTATGCACGTAGTTGGTGAAGGTCGTGAAGCGGTTCACGTACTCCCACACGCG
>JAODMA010000380.1 GCA_025464545.1 Arthrobacter sp.
CCCCTGCCGCTTGAGCAGAACCAGCACGCTGATACCCTGATCCACGGAGCCGACGGCGGTTCCGAGGTGCGACGCTCGGTCCTGCCGGGTGGCGTCCGGGTGTTGACCGAGGCGATGCCCGGCCAGCGTTCGGCCACCATCGGGTTCTGGGTCGGTGTCGGCTCCCGCGACGAGGCTCCGGGCCAGCACGGCTCCACGCACTTCCTGGAGCACCTGCTGTTCAAGGGCACCAGGCGCCGCACCGCCATGGAGATCGCCTCGGCCTTTGACGAAGTCGGCGGGGAATCCAACGCCGCCACCGCGAAGGAAAGCACCTGCTATTTCGCCCGGGTGCTGGATACTGACCTGCCCATGGCGATCGACGTCATCGCGGACATGATCACCGGCGCCGTCCTCGACCCCCAGGAGATGGAACAGGAACGGGACGTCATCCTCGAGGAAATCGCGATGGACAGCGACGACCCCACCGACGTCGCGCACGAACACTTCGTCGCGGCGGTCCTCGGAACGCACCCGCTGGGACGCCCGATCGGCGGCACCCCCGACGCCATCCGCGCCGTCGCCCGCGACTCTGTCTGGGACCACTACCGCCGCTATTACCGTCCCGATGAGCTGGTCATCACCGCCGCCGGGGGACTGGACCACGATGTCGTCTGCGGGCTCGTGGTCGACGCCCTGCACTCCGCCGGCTGGAGCCTGGCACCCGATGCCTCGCCGGTCCAGCGCCGCTCCACCGAGCGCGCCGACATCACCGGCACCGCCGGGCTGCACGTGGTCAAGCGCCCCGTCGAGCAGGCCAACATCATCATGGGCTGCCCCACGATCGTCGCCACCGACGACCGCCGCTTTGTGATGAGCGTGCTCAACGCAGTGCTCGGCGGCGGCATGTCCTCCCGGCTGTTCCAGGAAGTACGGGAGAAGCGTGGCCTGGTCTACTCGACCTACTCCTTCGCGTCCTCCTACGCCGACGCCGGATACTTCGGCATGTACGCCGGCTGCACGCCGTCGAAAGTCCGGCAGGTGCTGGAGCTTCTCGGCGCCGAACTGGACAAGCTCGCCGAAGGCGGCATTTCGGACGACGAACTCCGCAAGGCCGAGGGTCAGCTGTGCGGCGGCATCGTGCTGGCGCTGGAGGACACCGGCTCCCGGATGTCCCGGCTCGGCCGCGCTGAACTGGTGTCCGGCGAATACCAGGACATCGACGAGACGCTGCGCCAGATCAAGGCTGTGACTGCGGCCGATGTCCAGGAGCTTGCCCGCGAGCTGGCGGCCGCCCCGCGGACCATCACCGTCGTGGGGCCCTTTGAGGAGACCGAGACCTTCGGTCTCTGAGCGGAACGCCAACGGTGGACCGCTGAACTGCGGCTTCCGCGGGGCCGGGACCTAGACACCCCGGCGGCGCCGCGGAATGATGGAGGGCGGGCCATTCGGGAGGATCCGCCTGGAAGGAAAACATGGACCGTCCGCTGCCGGGCAGCGCACATGAGGCGCTCGAAGCTTTCCTGGGGCACTGGGCCGGCACCACGCAGTGGGAGGCCACGCCCTGGGGGCCGGCGCGCTCTGCCGAGGTCGCGATTTCCTTTGCCCGCGCCGCGGCAGGCCTGGCGGTCACCGCCAGTTACCGCCACACCGAAGCGGACGGAAGCCGTACCGAAGGCCATGGGGTGTTCACCGTGGACAAGGACCGGCCCGACACGCTCTGGTACCACGTCAACAGCCTGGGCCTTCCGCCCGAGGCGCCGGCGCGGGCCAGTTGGCACGGGGGTACCCTCACCGTCGAGCGACGGAGCGAGCGGGGCA
Organism: Arthrobacter sp.; assembly: GCA_025464545.1. GTDB lineage: Bacteria > Actinomycetota > Actinomycetes > Actinomycetales > Micrococcaceae > Arthrobacter. The sequence continues at coordinate 1,801 of JAODMA010000380.1, forward strand.
TCGCCCGGCACACCTTCCGGGTGGGCGACGGCGTCCTGACCCACAGTGCCGGGCTCCGGCTGGGCACCGCGACCGAATTCACGCCGTTCATGACCTCGGTCTGCCGGCGCGTCCCGGAGACCGCGCCGGCCCCGGCCTGAGCGGGGCCCTAGGACGGCTGGGATTCCGCGTTCGGCGTGCTGGTCGCGGCGTTCGCCTGGTCGGCCGGGGGGAGCTGCCGCCGACTTGCCAACAGGAACGGCACCGCGATCAGCTCGATCACGCCGCTGATCGCCAGCGACGCCGGGTAGCCGTACACATCGGCTGCCCGACCCAGCGCCGGCTGCACCACCACGCCACCGCTCGATCCCATCAGCGAGTCGAAGCTGAGCACGGTGGCCCGTTGCTTCGAGGGGATCATGTCGTTCAGATAGGCCTGCCGCACCGGGGTGCCCGCCGAGGAGACCAAGGCCCAGAGGGCCAGCAGCACCAGGGCAACCCAGAACACCTGGGTGAATCCGAGCACCACCAGAATCAGGGAGCTCCCGAGGCTGCTTAGGATCATCACGGTCGTGCGCTTGCGGAAGAGGCGCCGGAGGCGGGGTGCGATCCAGCCGCCGAGCACCTCCGCGCCGGCGACGATTGCCGCCGCCAGGCCCGCCACGGAATACGCGTGCGGGTCGCCGAAAAGCTCCAGCAGGTACGGCTGAAGGGCGTAGAACACGTAGATCCCGACGCCGGCACTGAACGGCGCGGCCAGCATCACATAGCGCACCGGAGGGTTTTTCAGACCGTTCTCGATCGACGCGGAGAGTACCGCCCGGGTCGCGCGGAGCGGATGCGTCGAGCGTTCGGGGCTGAAACCGACGTCGTGCATCAGCCAAAACGCCACCGCGAACATGGCCACCAGCACGCCCACGCGCAGCAGGAACGGCACGCCAAGGTCGGTGGCCTGCGCGATCACGCCGCCGGCGACTGAACCGCCGAGCATCGCGGCGCCGGACACCATCTGCCCGCGTCCAAGCACCGGCTCGAGCCCGCCTGCGTAGCCGGAGAAGCGCAACGCGTCGACGAGCCAGGCCTCGACCGCACCCGAAAAGAAGGTGAAGCCCAATCCGAGCAGGACCGACACCACCGCCCACGACCAGAACGGAGCGGAAAGCTGCCAGAGCAGGTAGTACAGGTAGGTCGATGCCGCGAGGGTCACCGTGCCCAGCAGGAACGAAACGCGGCGCCCCCACCCGTCGGCAATCACTCCGGTGGGCACCTCGAACAGCACCATCCCGGCCGTGAAGAAGGCGTTGGCAGCAAAGGCCTCAAGGTTGCTGAGTCCGGCGTCCAGCAGGAAGAGGGTGTTGATTCCCCAGATGAATGAGGCCGCGAGCGTGTTGCCCAGCGTCAACGTGAGGTAGATGCGCTGAATCTTGCGGGAGGCGGCGTTCATCGCGCCGCCGTCCCCGCCCGTGGGAAGGGGGAGCACGTGCCCATTCTCGTCCCCCGCGCCGCCGTGCGCCACGCCTTTTCCCGATTTGGCCTGTTGCTGGACTCTCTGGCGGCGGCATCGTGCGCGCAGCTGCCGCACCGGCCGCGGACCGCCGCGCTTGGTCCCGGCGGGGTCGAAAAGTCTGTCCCGCCACCGGCGAACTGCTGGTTGGCGGACCCGGCGTCTTTGCCGGCTACTTCCGGGACCCGGCTGCCTTGACGCGTGGGCGGAGAAGTTGCCGGCGCTGACCGTCCGTGAGGTCCCGGACGTCAACCACTACACGATCGTTATGGGCCACCCGGGTGCGGCGGCGGACGCGGGCACTGTCCGGGAGGCGCTGGCCCTGTCACAGGTGCCGAAACGGCCGCCGCGGGACGCGCGCGGCATCAGAGTGCGGACTCCAGGATCCGGGTTTTCGGGGCCCCCAGAAGGGCGGGCGCGGCTTCGGGGGAGTTCCAGACCGTCGCGTGCAGTTTGGCGAGGAAGGCCTCGGCCTGCCCGGGCTGCTCGAAGTCGAGTTCGACCAGCACGGAACCCGTGTCGTCCACGGGCCGGCTGATCCGATGCGCTGTAACCCCGGACGCCGCGCGGTTCGCCGGGTCGCGGTCGAACGCCGCCTTCCACATGTCGAAATCTTTGATCCCGTGCTCGATCTGCAAGGTGAACATCGCACTCACTCCTCCTGGCTGTTGTCCCGTCGTAGCCGGGACAACACCACGCTAGGCCGGGCAGGGCCCTGCGCGCTACCCAAAAATGCGGGCGCCGGAGGAGGCTAGCCGCCGGCGAAGGGCGGCAGCACGTCCACGACGTCGTCCGGCTTCAGCGAGGCTGAATGGTTCCGGACCGCGACCTCGTTGAGCAGGAAGCTGGAGCGGGACAGGATGCGCGCCAGCGGCGGCGTCCCCGCGGGCGGATCCGGGCGCTCGACGGCGAGGATCGCTTCGAACAGCGCCGCAAGGGTGTCGCCGTCGGACAGGTCAAAACGTTCCTCTTCCACACCGGCGGCGGCGCGCGCGGCAGCGAAATAGCGTACATTCACGGTTTCTCAGCCTCCGATGGCGCTCATGCTGCGGTCCGGCTGGAGGAAGTCCGGGGCATCCAGCCCGACATGGTCCATCCCGTGGGCCCTGGGCTTGATCCACATGGCGTCCTGCCAGCGTTCGGCCAGCTGTTCGTCGCTGGCGCCCTCGCGCAGCAGTCCCAGCAGATCCACCTCTTCCCGGGAAAACAGGCAGCTCATGATCTTGCCCTCGGCCGTGATCCGGGTCCGGCGGCAGTCCGCACAGAACGGTTCGGTGACGGAGGCGATGATTCCCACGGTTCCGAGCACCGGCCCGGTGGCCCCGGCGGTGCCGGGCACCCGGGCCCGGACCTCGAAGCGCTCCGCCGGGGCGCCGTCGCGGTCCCGCGGATCGGTGCTGAGCACGTAGTCGACGGAGAGCAGCTCGCGGATTTCCGCGGCGGTGATCATGTTCCGCCGGGTCCAGCCGTGGTCGGCGTCGAGCGGCATCTGTTCGATGAAGCGGAGCTCGTAGCCGCGGTCCAGGGCCCAGGCCAGCAGTGCGGGGGACTCGGCATCGTTGATGCCACGCATCAATACGGCGTTGAGCTTGACGGGACCCAATCCGGCGGCCCAGGCAGCGTCGACGCCGGCGAGGACCTTATCCAGGAAGGGGCGGCGCGTGAGCTTGGTGAAGGTTTCCTCATGCAGGGAATCAAGCGAGACGTTGATCCGTGAAAGCCCCGCGGCCTTGAGCCCGGCCGCCTTCTTGTCCAGGCCGACGGCGTTGGTGGTCATGGAGATCGGGAGATCCGGGTGGGCCTGGCGGAGTGCGGAAATGATCTCCAGCAGATCGGCCCGGACCAGCGGTTCGCCACCGGTCAGCCGGAGTTCACGCACGCCCAGCTGATCAACGCCGATCCGCACGATCCGGACAATTTCCGCCGCGGACATGACGGCCTGCTTCGACAGCCACTCGAGACCCTCGGCCGGCATGCAGTAGGTGCAGCGCAGATTGCACTTGTCGGTCAGCGAAAGGCGCATATCGGTAGCGCGGCGCCCGAACCGGTCCACGAGTCCGGCGGGCATCCCGGCCGGGCGGCCGGGCAGCGAGGGAGTTCCGGTCGAGCCCGCACCGGAACCAACACCGGGAGAGCCGATTCCTCCACGGGGCTGGGGCATGCCAAGCTGAACACTCATAGACTCAGGCTACGCCACCTTGAGGCCGGCATCACTCCCCGTTAAGCCCGATCCGTACTCTCGTTCCCGAATGGTCCCTCCCGGCCTGACGATGCCGTGCCGGAGCGCGCTGCCGAACCTATGCTGGAGACATGAACACGCTCCAGAGCGTACCGTCCGCCGCGCCCAGCGGAAACCGGCAGATCCGCTGGTGGGCCGCGGCGGCGGGCGTCGTTGCGGTCGGTACCGGCGTGGTGCTGGGAGAGGTCGCCGCCGGCCTGCTGAGCCCTTCGGTCTCGCCCGTGACGGCCGTCGGGGGCGCGGTGATCGACGCCGTTCCGCCGGGGGTCAAGGACTGGGCGGTCTCGCTGTTCGGCACCGCGGACAAGGTGGTGTTGCTGGCCGGTATGGCCCTTGCCATTGCCGCGCTGGCGGCCCTGGCCGGAATCCTTGAGCTGCGTCGCGGCTTCGCCGGGGCCGCCGTCATTGCGGTCTTCGGAGCCGTGGGCATCGTGGCGGTGCTGGGAAGGGACGAAGCGACGGCGACCGCGATTGCCATCCCGCTGCTGGTCGCGGCAGTGGGGATCGCCCTGCTGCGCTGGCTGAACGGGCGGCTGGGGGAGTGGCAGGCCGCGGCCGACGGGCCCGCGCGCCGGCGCTTCCTCCGGATGCTCGGCGGAACGGCCGCCGTCACCGCCCTCGGCGCGGTGCTCGCCGCCACGGTGAGGGGAGCCGCCGCCGTCGTCAGCGAGCTGCGCAGCAGGCTCGTACTCCCGGCGCCCGTTTCACCTGCCCCGCCGGTCCCGGCAGGAGCCGAGCTGCGGCTGGACGGCATCGCCCCGCTCGTGACGCCGAATAAGGATTTCTACCGGATCGACACCGCGCTCCGCGTCCCGGTGGTGGACCCGGGCGGGTGGCAGCTGTTGGTCACCGGCCTCGTGGAGCGCGAAATCGAACTCGACTTCGCTGCCCTGCTGGCCAAGCCCCTGATTGAACGGCACGTGACCCTCGCCTGCGTCTCCAACGAAGTGGGCGGAGACCTGATCGGAAACGCCCGCTGGCTGGGCTGGCCGGTCCGTGAACTGCTGGCCCTGGCGGGACCCAAGGCCGGTGCGGACATGGTGCTCTCCCGCAGCACGGACGGCTGGACCGCCGGCACCCCGCTGGAGGCGCTGACGGACGGCAGGGATGCTCTCCTGGCCGTCGGCATGAACGGCGAACCGCTCCCGCTGGAACACGGCTTCCCCGCCCGCCTGATCGTTCCCGGCCTGTATGGCTACGTCTCGGCGACGAAATGGGTCACCGGGCTGAAGGTGACCCGCTTCGCGGACGACGTCGCCTATTGGACGCCGCGCGGCTGGAGCGAGCGCGGCCCGATCAAGACCTCCTCGCGCATCGACGTTCCCCGCGGCGGACGCTCCGTCTCCGCCGGCGAGGTGGCATTCGGCGGCGTCGCCTGGGCCCAGCACACGGGCATCGGCAAGGTGGAGCTGCGCGTCAACCGCGGCGATTGGCGCCAGGCTGAGCTGGCTCCCGGCATCTCCAAGGACACCTGGTACCAGTGGAAGCTGGCCCTGCCGCTGGAGCCCGGACAGTACGAGGTCCAGGTCCGGGCCACAGCCCTCGACGGCGT
>JAODMA010000449.1 GCA_025464545.1 Arthrobacter sp.
GTGACTTCACGTCCGCGGTAGGTCGTCACCCCCAGCTCGGCGACCCAGCCGGACAGTATGCGCTCGATGTGGTTCTGCCACCGCCCCAGCCCGTAGGGGTGCCGGGTGGGAAAGTCGCTGAGGTCCAGACGGGTTGAGGCGAACCCCGCGACCTGAGCCACCTGTCCCTGCGAGAGGAACCGATCGGCGATGCCGCGCTGGTCAAAGACCTCGATGGTGCGCGAATGCAGGCCTCCTGCGCGGGCGCCCGCGAGGTCCTGGCCGGCGCGCCGCTCGACAATGGCGACGTCAATCCCTGCCAACGCCAACTCGCCCGCCAACACCAGCCCCGTCGGGCCTCCTCCGGCGATCACCACCGCATGCGCGGTCCTACGCATTTCGCTGCTCCCGTTTTTCCAGGTTCCGGTCTTCGGCGATTATGCGGCAGGACCCGCGGCTTGCCGCTGGACGATCTGGCCTGCGAAGGGAAATGTGCGGGCCACCTGAATCATTGGTATGACTCCGAAGAGCATGCGCCCAACACGGCCAGCGCACTGACCCAGGTTGTTCTCTGCCGTTTCCGGCCCGCACCGGTCTGTTTATTATGACCCGCCTGTCGGTCTCCGAAGTCGTCTGACTGTTCCAGCTGTTCTCGATTCCAGCCCGAAACGTGCACCGGCTCGCTCCTCATGCATCCGTGGTGTGTCAGGCAGCGCCCTGTCGGCGCACGATCTCATTGATCCAGATCGGTGCGAACGGGGACGTGCAGTTCGGCGGGGTCGGGTAGTCCTTGAGAACCTCGAGCCGTTCGCCGATGTCGATCGCCCGGGCACGGTGCCCGGCGTGCTGGATCCCGATCTGGGCGAGACAGGTGTTCATCGCCCACTGCAGGCGATCCGGTGCGTTCTTCATTTGCGCCTCGATGGTGTCGAGCAGTCCCGGAAGGTCAAGACCTTCGGGCTTCTTCGCCACCCGCTCGCCGGTCAGTGCCCATCCGGCGCTGGCGACCGCAGGGTCGGGATCCGCGGTCCAGGCCGACCGCAGCTCCTCGGCGTACGGGCTGTTCCTGACCACATAGCGCACCAGCCAGTCGTGCACCTTGGGCGCCCGTGACTGGCGCAGCATGGCGTCCAGCTCATCGCGTTTGAACTCCTTGGGCCGGCAGATCAGCAGCGCGAGGAGCCGTGCCGCAGTGTCATCCGTCGCCCAGAGTACGCGGGAGAGGTCCTGCTGGGTCTTCAGGCGCTTGGCGACGGCGCGCAGCTTGGCGAGGTTCACGCCATGGTCGTCGCCGTGCTTCTCGTTGACCGCGCGCATCTTCGGGTTCTCGAGGGCGGCCAGCTCGGCCATCAGCCCGGCAACTGTCGTCTCGGACATGGCATCCTCCCGGTTTTTCACGTGTTCTGGTCCCTGCCGGAACGGTACGGAAGCGGTCAGCTACGGCCCAGCACTGTAGACAGAATAGCGCCCGGGCACCCATTCCCGCCGTTCCCTCCAGCAGGAAAAATTTGCCGGCAGGCCTGTCTGTGGCGGGTCCTCCGTGTTGAACTTGGGGGTGGGCCGGCTCCCGCCCGGCCCGGAGCACCCGCATCGTCGACCTGGCCGGAGTTCCGGCATTCGGAAGGATTAAGCTCATGGCAACGTACAAGATCGGCTATTTCGTCGGGAGCCTGGCCAGCGGCTCCATCAACCGGACCCTGTCCAAAGCCCTGATCAGGCTCGCGCCAGAGGATCTCGAATTCACCGAGATCCCCATCAAGGACCTGCCGCTGTACAGCTACGACTATGACGCCGATTTCCCGCCGGAAGGCCGCGCCTTAAAGGACGCCGTCGAAGCCTCCGACGGGATCCTCTTCGTGTCGCCCGAATACAACCGCTCCATTCCGGGGGCGTTGAAGAACGCCATCGACTGGGGTTCGCGCCCCTGGGGCACCAACTCGTTCGCCCGCAAACCCACCGGCATCATCGGCGCCTCGCCCGGGAGCATCGGCACCGCCGTGATGCAGTCCTCCATGCGGGCCGTACTGAGCTTCCTCGACGCCCCGCAGCTTAACGCACCGGAAGCCTATGTGAAGTTCAACCCCGATGCGTTCGGGGACGACGGCGAGGTCAAGGACGAATCCACGGCAGCTTTCCTCCGCCACTACATGGAGGAGTACGGCGCCTTCGTGCAGCGCGTTCTGGCGGCCAACGCACCCGGCCACATCGGTGACCCGCAGCCGGACGCCCAGAAACTGTCCCGCTAGGGGCAGGGGCACCCGGTGTGCGCGCCGCGGGACATCGTCAGAACAGCGATTCCTGCACCGCCGGGGTGCGCGAACCGTAGCCTCCCAGTTCGATGGTCCGGGCCTTCAGTTGGCCGCTCGGCGGCTACAGGGCCGGTTGCACCCCAACGGCTACCGCGAGCCTCATGATCGGCTCGGCGCGGCCCAGGCGCGGCAGGTCCGAGCCGTCCCGGATGACGCGGCCGTTGGCCTCGAAGTCGGCCATGAAGTCCGTGGCCCAGGCGACGTCGGAGGGCGTCGGGCTGATGACCTCGTTGATGACGTGGGTCTGGTCGATGGCGAGGCAGAGCTTGCCGGTCATGCCCATCATCACCGTGATGCCGGTCTGCT
>JAODMA010000488.1 GCA_025464545.1 Arthrobacter sp.
TGGCCTGTCGAAAGGCCTCCGGGCACTGAACATTCTCTAGGTTCCCGCGCTCGTCTGCGCCGGCGTCGGACCGCCGGTCCCGGCAGGCCGGCCGGTACGGTTCGCCGGCCTCGGAACTGCCTCAGCCGACCGGCTGGGGCCGGTCGACGTCGGGCGAGCCCGGCGACTCGTCCACGTCGGGCAGGTCGGGGAGCACCGCTCCGGTGAATGCCTGCGGGACCGCGTCGTTATGCCGGGCCGCGAGCAGCTCCTGGAGCCAGAAGAAGGAGGCCTTGGGCGTGCGGACCTGGGTCTCGCGGTCCACGTGCAGCAGGCCGAACTGCTGCCTGTAGCCGCCGGACCATTCGAAGTTGTCCAAGAGGGACCAGACGTAGTAGCCGCGCAGATCGATTTTCTCGGCCGCCCCGCCCGGTGAGGTGGCCTCGACGGCCGTGGCAATGTGGTCCGCCAGGTAGCGCACGCGCCGTTCATCCGGGATGATGAGCCGGCCATCCGTGTCACGGATCTCGAGGTCCTCAAAGCTCGCCCCGCCCTCCGTGATGTAGACCGGCGGCAGGTCCGGGTAGCGTTCGCTCATTTCCGCCAGCGCCACGGACATGTATTCCGGCTTGATCGGCCATCCGTAGGCAGTGGTCTCGGTGTCCGGGAAGGTGGCAATGTGGAACGGAGCGCCGGTGGCGGTGCCGTTCAGGTCATCGCCCATCGCCGCGGCCATGCCCTCGGGCACCGGGCCGTCGCCCGGACCGGAGGCCACACGGGTGGGCATGTAGTAATTCAGCCCGTAGTAGTCCAGCGGCTGGGAGATGAGCGCCATGTCCTCGCTGGACGGGCTGAAGGACGAGAAGAACGTGGCGGCCCGGATCGCGTCCGGATACTTTCCCAGCAGGACCGGGTCGGCATAGATCCGGTTCTGAGCCATGTCCATGAGGCCAGCACTGACTTTGTCCAGCGGGTTGATCGAGGCAGGCACCATCGGCGAATAGACATTGGTGATGCCGATTTCGCCCGGGACGTTGGCGGCCCGGAGCGCCTGCACTGACAGTCCGTGGCCCAGCAGCTGGTGGTGGACGCTCGGCAGCGCTTTCAGCAGAAGAGTTTCGCCCGGCGCGTGCATGCCCAGCATGTAGCCGTTGGTGCTTACGGTGGCGGGTTCGTTGACGGTGACCCAACGCGTCACCCTGTCGCCGTAGGCGGCGGCGGCGATGGCCGCGAACTCGCCCAGGCGGAAAGCGGTGTCACGGTTCATCCAGCCGCCTGCCTGGTCCAACTCCAGAGGCGTGTCCCAGTGGTACAGCGTGGCCATCGGCGAGATCCCGTTGTCCAGCAGCAGGTCGATCAGGCGGTCGTAGAAATCCAGTCCCGCTGGGTTCACCGGACCGCTGCCACCAGGCTGGATGCGGGACCAGGAGAAGGAGAAGCGATAGGAATCGACCCCGAGTTCCTTCATCAGGGCCACGTCTTCGGGCATCCGGTGGTAATGGTCGCATGCGACGGCTGGGCTGTGATCGTCAACGATCGATCCCGGCTGAGCCGCGAAAACGTCCCAGCCCGACGGCCCGCGTCCGTCCTCGTCCAGGGCGCCTTCGATCTGGAAAGCGGCAGTGGCCACCCCCAGGGTGAAGCGGGGCGGAAGCAGGGCGGCCAGCTCTTTGGCGGAGGCTTTCATCGGTGGAGTCTCCCAGATAGTTGCTCAATTGGTCGCTTGATCTTAGGCCGACACGGCCATCCATGCCACGAGCCGCACGGTTCGGCGCGGTGTCAGTACCGCATGCTAGTACACGGAGCCCTCCGGTCCGTAAAGAAATTCCTTGGCATGGGCCACCGCCTTTTTGAAAGCATCGTTTCTGAGGGAGAGGAGCTGACCGGCTTCATCTGCGGACGGTTCCAGATATTCGGTATAGCCCGGGCGCAGGACCCAGATGTCGCCGGCCGGCGGGAGATAGAACACACCGAACGAGCGGTGCTGGCTGTCGGCGGCGGTCCAGATGGGGACCACCGCAAGGGCGGCCCCCGTCTCGATGTTGATCCACTGGGCCCGGGGAAGCGGGGCCTCATGCGCCTCCGGGTCAAGAAACGGCGCCGTGCCTTCCCCCCATCGTTCCTCGAACCGCTCGTGGAAGACCGGCATCAGATGCGAATCGTAGCGGCGCCATGCGCTCATGGCAGCCCTCCTTCTCTTGCTGTTTTCGCTGCTAGTTGCGCCCTTCCCGCGGGCCCCGTTCCCACCGGACCGGCGTCACGCGCAGGGCCGGTCCTTGCCCCCGGCGATGGTGTACCGGGATGTCCCGGGGACCTCCGGCCGGGCCGCCGCTGCCGGTTCCGGTTCCGGTTCCGGTTCCGCCCTCCTCCGGAGTCCGCCCTTCCCGGTCGTACTCCGCCCTGGACAGCGGGTTCCTGAGCACGGCGAAGGCGTCCAGGATGTTCCGCACGTCGTCCCCGCCGGCAGACGGGTGGACACCGGAAGTTCCGGCGCCGGATGGTCCAGCGTCGGAAGGTCCGATGTCGGGGTGGTGCGCCCTGATCAGCGCGCGGAAGGCGCGCTGGATATCCGCCTGCGACGCGGCCGGCGTCAGGTGCAGGGCTGCGTAGTAACCTCGCGGATCGGGGTTCATGGGGGCCACCAGCGTTCGGGACCGGTCTGCGGCGGGAACGGTCTGCGGCGGGGACGGTCTGCGGCGGTACGAGGGCGGCCGGGCCGGCGCCAGGGGCTGCCGGTCCGGCCGCTGTGACCGGTTACTTCCCGATCTCGTGCATCTTGTCCTGCGTGTGGGCGATCTCGATCTTGCGCGGCTTGGCCTTCTCCAGCACCGGAATGCGGAGCGTCAGGACGCCGTCGGCGTAAGTGGCCTTGACCTTCTCGGTGTCCAGGGTGTCGCCCAGGATCAGCTGGCGGCTGAAGACGCCGCGCGGCCGCTCCGAGGCAATCAGCTCAACGTTGGACTGCGCCGGATCACGCCGCTCAGCCCGGACCGTCAAGACGTTGCGCTCGATATCAAGATCAACCGTGTCAACGTTGACGCCAGGAAGATCGAACGCGACGACGAACTCCCCGTCCTCCTGCCAGGCGTCCATCGGCATGGCAGCGGGCCGTGCCGCCGTTCCGAGGACCTGCTGGGTCAGCCGGTCCAGTTCCCGGAACGGGTCCGTACGCATCAACATCATGATCCACTCCTT
>JAODMA010000495.1 GCA_025464545.1 Arthrobacter sp.
CCGCCAGGGCCAGTGCTTCCTCGTCACGGTCGATGCCGATCAGGTGGAGGTCCGGAAAACGCTGGAGCATGGCTTCGGAGTGCCCGCCCATGCCGAGCGTGGCGTCGATGACCACCGGGGTTTCGCCGCGGCCGCGGGCAGCCTCGAATGCCGGTGCCAACAAATTAATGCACCGGTCCTTGAGGACCGGTACATGGCGTTCGGACGTGGGCTTGGAGTGCGGGTCAGTCATGCCTGCGTCCTTTCATTGTCGGGGCTTCCGGGTGTTCGCTGCGCTGCCGCGCGTACCGCTTCTTAATCCAGATCCCCATCCGCGCCTACCCTGCGTCCGCCTGGCTCCGGGGAAGTGAGCCAGGTGAACAGCCGGATGGGCGGCTGGAGATCTCGATCAAGAAACATGGCGTGCTGGTGATCGCCGGGATCTAGAGGATTCCCGGTATGGCGTCGTCGGTCTCCGAGAAGGCTGTTTCCTTTTCGGCCAGGTACTCATTCCAGGCTTGGGCGTCCCAGATCTCTGCTCGGGTTCCGGCGCCGATAACAGCCAGTTCCCTGCCGAGTCCTGCGTAGTCCCGGAGCGCCTGCGGAATCGTCACGCGCCCCTGCTTGTCAGGTACCTCGTCAGAGGCTCCAGAGAGAAAAACCCGGATGTAGTCACGCGCCTGCTTGCTGGAGATTGGAGCCTCCCGCATCTGCTCGTGCACCCTGCCGAATTCCGCCTCACTGAAGACGTAGATGCAACGCTCCTGGCCCCTTGTGAGAACCAGCCCGCCAGCCAGTTCCTCGCGGAACTTTGCGGGGAGGATGATCCGGCCCTTTTCGTCCAGACGCGGCGAATGTGTGCCGAGAAACACGGCCCACCGCCTGTCTGATCGTAGGAAGTCCAACGTCCCCTGTGCTGCCACTACCCTCTTACGTCCTCCACATTACTCCACATCCCTCCACAGTCAACGACACTCCGGCGTAATTTGCGTCTTTTCGGGCCCAGCGGGCCTTGCTGTTCCCAGTCAGGGCAACGAATGGCGGCCGGTGGTGCCAAGTGGAGGAATTTTGGGGACGTGTGCCGTTGGCTACCGCCCGCGTCCGGCCACAGGCCCAGCCGTCTGGTCGCGGAACGCCAGGGACGGGCGAAATGCGCGATTAAACGGCAAAAGACCCGCCGAAGCGGATCTCTTAGTGCCTCCGGGCTGGCCGGTGGTGGGGAATGGAGGGTTCTCGACGTCGGGGCCCCTAGGGCTCCCCCCGGTGCCGTTCGTCCCAGCGTTCCTCCAGGTTGCTCATGAACGAGCTTCTCGACTTTCCGGGCTTCTTCCCCGCGCCTGTACCGGACTTGGCCTTGCCGGCAACGGAGCTACGCATGGTCGCGAAGTAGACGCCCGCTCCCATCACGACAAATCCCAGTACCCCGACCGGTATGCTCTGGATCGTCACGCCGACCAGCAGGAGCAGGACGCCCGCCAGTGTGGCCAGCACCCCAATCACAAGATGGCGGGTAGACCATGAACGTCCCGGGTCCGAGCCCATTGAGCTGGCGAACTTGGGATCGTCCTCATGCAGCTGCTTCTCAAGTTGCTCAAGCAACTTCTGTTCGTGCTCCGAGAGCGGCATCACGACCTCCTTAAGTCGGCCAACGTCCAGACTTGACGTGGCCAGCGTCCCTGAACCCATAACGACCGGGATTCCGGAGTGGTTCCCGTTCGCCGTCGTTGGTCGAATCTGGGCGCCCCCACGGGGTGTTCCTCGGTCCCCTCTGGGTGTTCTGCTGGTCACGCATAAGCCCGAACGCTCGTTCCAGTCGTTCCAAACTTTGTATATATAAGGATAGTTTGTTGCGGGCCGTTCTGAAAGACACAGCGCAAGTCGGCGCACTGGAATAAGCACCGGAGGGCGGTCTGTCAGCCGGCATCCCGGCCGGGGTTGAGAAGCCTGGCCGGCAGCACCGATTTTGTCCCGAATTTGCGCGTCACGGCGTCCAGAGCCTGCTCGGCTGCGCGCCAGTTGTCGTCCCGGCGGTCCAGGCTCAATTGCAGCGGCGCCTGGGCCGCCTCCTCCAGCTGTTCGGCCCTGATGCCTACGAGCCGGACCGTCATCGGCCGGTTGCCGACGGATTCCAGAAGCTGCACGGCGACGGCGTAGAGCAGCTGGGCGCTGTCGATCGGCGCGCTGACCGTCCGGCTGCGGGAAATAGTGGAGAAATCCGCATACCGGAGCTTGAGGGCAACCGTGCGGGCGTGCAGGCCGGCGCCGCGCAGCCGCTCGGCGGTGCGGTGCGAAAGGCGGAGCAGCTCCCGGTGCAGCAACGCGTCGTCGGCTGTGTCCACCGCGAATGTTTCTTCCGCGCCGATGCTCTTTTCGAGCCGCACCGGGGTTACCGGGCGGGGGTCGATTCCCCAGGAGAGGCGGTACACGTGCTCCCCGGAGGCGCCAAGCACTTTCCGGAGCGACGGCAGCGGCGAGGCGGCGACGTCGGCCACGGTGCGGATTCCCATCCGGGACAGCACTTCGACGGTCTTGGCACCAACGCCCCAGAGCGCACTCACCGGCAGGCTGTGGAGATAAGGCACTGTCTCGTCAGGGCCGATCAGCAGTAAACCGTCCGGCTTGCATCGGGTGGAGGCTATTTTGGCCACGAACTTGCTGGCCGCGATCCCGACCGATGCCGTGATGCCCAGTTCCCGCTCTACCCGGGCCCGGATAAGCTCACCGATCTCCCGGGGCGAGCCCAGCCGGCGGATTGCTCCGCCGACATCGAGGAAGGCCTCATCCACGCTGAGCGGTTCCACCAGATCGGTAATCGAGCCGAAGATGTCCATGATTTGTCCTGACACCTCGTAGTACAGCTTGTGGCGCGGTTCGATGATCACGGCGGAGGGGCACATGCGGGCCGCGACCACCATCGGCATTGCTGAACGCACGCCGAAGGCGCGGGCCTCGTAGGAGGCGGAAAGCACCACGGACCGGTCCGCGGGGTAGCCGACGATGACGGGCTTGCCCTTGAGGTTTGGCCGGCTGCGCAGCTCCACCGAGACGAAGAATGCATCCATGTCCACGTGCAGGATACTGCTGCGCCGGAGTTCGCGAAGCCTCGCTTCAAACTGCTGATTATCCCGGTCCGGCCTCACAGCATCAATCCTACGTCCCGGGACTGACTAAACTGGAGGCTGAATCCGGCGTCAACACCAGGAGGAAAGTCCCTGTGAAGGTTTTTGGAGAGCGCAAACGTGCTGCGGTTGCCGTTTTGGCGGCTGGCACCCTAATGGCCCTGGCCGCCTGCACGCCCGCCCCCGGGACCGCTACCTCGCCCGCCCCGACGGCCCCGGCCGCCGCCTCGACCGCGCCGCCGACCACCACGGCCCCGCCCAGTCCTTCCGCCGAGCCTGGCACCTCGGCCACGGTAGGGGCCCTGGTCCCGGGATTCCCGCAGCAGCTGTTGCCGTTGATGCCCGGCGCAAAGGTGGTCTCCAGCAGTTTCGACAAGACGACCACGCCTGCCACGGTGGCACTGGTCGGCAGCATTCCGGCCCCGGCCGCCAACGTCCTGGCCTTCTACACGGCGCAACTGGAGGCTCAGGGCTTTAAAGCCGTCCCGGGCGAGACCGTGGGCTCCGTTCCGTCCAAGGATTTCCTGCGCGGTGACAACGAGACGGTCAACATTTCCGTGGTGGAAACCGCCGGCGTCTCAACCTTTACAATCGGCGCGAACATCGCTGCCGAGTCCGTCAAGTGACTCTCGCAGAGCAGCTGCGCGTCGAGCAGACGGGCTACGTAGCCGCCGT
>JAODMA010000267.1 GCA_025464545.1 Arthrobacter sp.
GGGGTTCCGCGATGAGTGTTCCGCCGGCGGCCACGAGGTTCCGGGTGGCAGTTTCCGAATCGTCCACCTCGAAGGCGCCCCGAAGCTTCGCGCCGGGCTGGCCGCCGGCCTCCACCTGGTCGATCAGCCTGACCTGTGCCGGATTCGAGAGCTCAAGAGTGGCGCGGCCGGCTTCCAGGAGGGTGATGCGGGCATCCCCTTCGCCCTGGAACGCTTCGCGCTCCACCAGCCCGAGAACATCCCGGTAGAACGTCAGTGCAGCTTCGTAGTCCTCGGTCTCGACGACCAGCCTCAGCTGGCGGACCGGGGGCGTGGTTCCATTTTCTGTAGTCATGCTCGCACCTTAGAACCTGTCAGGGCGCCGCGGAACCGTCCAGCAAACGGCGGTACAGCTCCGGCCAGGCCGCGCCAAAGCCGGGGTGCAGGTCCTTGTCGCCGACGAGGTCCAGCGGAACCCACTGCAGCTCGAGGCTTTCCGGGTCACTGATCGCGGGATCGAACTGCTCAACTACCTCGACGGCGACGGTCGTGAAGGTCCAGTAGCCGACGTCGAACACCGAGGTGAACAGGACCCGGACGCTCTCCGGCGGGACGGCGGCTTCTTCCTGCGCTTCCCGCAGTGCCCCGTGCACAGCTTCTTCGCCCTGGTGCAGGGCGCCGCCGGGAAGGCCCCAGGTTCCGCCGTTGTCGCTCCACAGCGCCCGGTGCTGGAGCAGGACGCCCTTGGCAGGGTCATGGACGAGCAGCCCGGCAGAGCCGAAGCGGCCCCAGAACCGTCCGCGGTCACCTTCGACCCAGGCATCGCCCGGATCGCGCGGACCGCGGGGGCGACGCAACTCGTCGGGGAGCGTCACGCTGTAGGGCGGCGCTTCGGGCTGTGAATTTCCAGTTTTCGAGGCAGCTGTTCTGTCCATCGTTACAGCTTGCCACGGGTGCCCCCTGTTGCGGCAGAAGTGGAACTCCGGGGTACTTGGAGCGGGAGCGTTCAGCGGAAGCGCCCCTTGACAGACTGCCCCCTCTCCGACGGCCGGACGACGACGGCCGGATGCCTGAGGGAGAGGGTTGGGTCGTTGATCGTTGAGACCTAAAAAGTCGTACCCCTTTGGCAAAGTTGAGTTATGGAAGCCCTTGGAGAATTTGTCCCGGATCTGGCCCCTGGGCCATACGCCGGTTATTCCTCCTTGTCGCCACGGCCGGCCCTGTCCGCCGTAGCCGTTGATCGGCGGGGCCGCCCGAAGCAGGCCCGCGTTCGGCAGGAGGCCGCCACTGACCATTCAGCAGGATTGCCCGATCCGCTGGACACGGCCTTGGAATGGCTTGAGGCCTTGGCCGCTTCGGCGGTGACCGAGTACGACTTGGTCGGCTTGCCAGAAGCTGCCGACTTCGCAGACCGGGTCGAGGCAGCTTCCCGCCGGGTCGAATTCCTGCAGATTGTTGCCGCGGCAGCCGTCGACCGGGCACGCAGGCGGGCAGCATCCGAAATTCCTCCGGCGTACGCCGAGCCGACGGGCTGGGGAGCCAGCCCTAGCGGCGGTGAGGGTTCCTGGCTGACCGGTTGGCGGGATACCGGTGCCGGTACGGACCGGGCGTCGAAGGGCGCCGCAGCGGACGGGATCGAAAGCCCGGCGGCAATGGCCAGAGGTGCAGGCGTAATGACGGCGTGTCCGGATGACGGGTATCGAAACACCACGGAATTCCTCCGCGCGAGGCTGCGCATCAGCATCACGGAAGCCAAGCGAAGGCTTTCGCTCACGTCGGCCGTCCTGCCCCAGGCGGGTATCGCGGGACGGCGCCTGCCGCCCGCAAGGCAGGAGCTGGCAGAGGCGGTGGCTTCCGGGGTCATCGCCACGCGGGCCGCTACCATCATCACGCTCTCTCTCGATCGCGTCCGGCACACCTGCGCTCCCGAGGTGGCCGACAGGATGGAGCACGCGCTGACACGGACGGCCGTCGAGAATGATCACGACTTCCTGACCCGGATCGCCCGCCGCTGGACCGAAGCCTTGGATCAGGACGGAGCCGAACCCAGCGAAGCTGAATTGCGCCGGCTCCAGGGTGCCTTCATCCGGCCGACCCGGCGCGGCCTGCAGCACCTGGAGATCTTCGCCACCACCGACCAGTTCGAGCACCTGCTGACGGTCATGAACGTTGCCACGAATCCGCGCTCCGGGGTCCCGGCCCACTCGAAGGACGCCGATCCTGGAGCGGAGGGGCTCGACCAACGATCCAGGCCGCAGAAGCTCCTCGACGGTCTCGTCGGGGCGTGCCAGGCGGCACTTGCCAGCGGGGGACTGCCCGCGGCAGGAGGGCTCCGTCCGCAGGTGATGGTCACCATCGACTACCGGGACCTTCTGGAACGGCTGGGAGGTTCCGAACCGGGTGCGGCCGGCCTTGGGCGCAAGTCGGGGATGCTGCAGTTCGCCGGACCCGTCACCGCCTCGACGGTGCGCCGGATCGCTTGCGACGCGGATGTCATCCCCGTGCTGCTCGGCGGCGAAGGCAGAGTCCTGGATATCGGCCGCACCTCGAGGGTCTTCCCTCCCCATATCCGCAAGGCGATCACCGCGCGGGACGGCGGCTGTGCTTTTCCCCAATGTACGATTCCCGCTTCCTGGTGCGAAGCCCACCACATCGACTACTGGTCACGGGGCGGTACTACGGGAACTGACAACGGAACGCTGCTCTGTTCCCATCACCACCACCTGATCCATAGAGAAGAGTGGACCATTCAGCTGCAGAGTGGCATCCCATGGTTCCTCCCTCCTCCGCACATCGACCCACGCCAGACGCCGCGGCGGAACAGCTACTTCCGGCTCGACTGAGATCCCCGGCGGTGGATGCCCCGTCCGCCGTAGACGGGTCCATGGGTAACCGACGGGTTGTCCGGCCTAGTTGTTCGCTTGGCCTGCTGCTACTTCTTCCCGAACAATCCGCCCAGCAGACCGCCGAGGCCGCCCTCGTCACTCTTCCGCTCTTCCGGCTGGTTCTCCGGGAGGTCCACCTCTATAAGCTCACCCGGCCGCGGCGCGCCGCCGACGGACTGGCCCTGTGGCTGGCCCTGGGGCACGGACTGCGGAACCGTCTGCGGGTCCAGCCGGCTGTCCAGGCCGGCGTCGGGAGCCAATTGCCGGTCCGGCGCCTGGCTGCCGCCGAGCAGACCGCCCAGCAGGTCGCCCAGACCGCCCTGTCCTCCGCCAGCGGCAGCACCGCCCGCACCGCCCAGGATCCCGCCCAGAATTCCGCCGAGGTCAATGCCGCCGGCCTGACCGGGCCCCTCAGTGCTGCCCGCGCCGGACGCCTGCCCACGTCCGCCGAGGACCTTGTTGGCAAGGTAGGACATCACGATGGGCGCCAGGACCGGAAGGAGCTTCCTGACGAGATCCCCGCCCGCCCCGCCCAACTGCGCGGTGCCGGCCAGCTGGCTTGCCACCTGGTCCTGCTGCCCGCCGAAGACGTGGCTGAC
>JAODMA010000045.1 GCA_025464545.1 Arthrobacter sp.
TCCGCGCCCGTTCAGCGCCGAGGACGGCACCGATGGCGAAGATCGGGAGATAGGACAACCAGTCCAGGTCCAGCAGGGCTCCCGCCAGGGCCAGCAGGAGTGCAAGCCCGATTTTCACGTGCCAGAAACGCCTCCAGCGGAGGGCGATGAAGACGTAGGCCGGGAGCAGGACGGAGAACGCGACTTCCCATTTGAGGGACCACAGCGGCGTGTTGATGGTGCTTGCAGTCAGCAGGAGCAGGCCGTCCTTGAAGACCTGGCCCACGCTGGGGTCGATCACGTACATGTCCGCCCAGGCGCTCTGCAACGGCGACGCCGACCGGGGAATGACGATTATCAACGCAACGGCCACCGCCAGGGACGCCCAGGCCGGCAGGTAAAGGCGCAAAAAACGCTTGGCGTAGTACTGTGCCCAGCTCCTGACCGCGCCCGGCCGAGTGAACGGCAGGACCAGGACGAAGCCGGAGAGCACAAAAAAGACGTGGACAGCCGGAGTGCCGTTCCAGAGGACGTGCAGCGGAGAGAAAACAGCCCATGCCTCCGCGGTGTTGAGCCCCACGGAGCGGTTGCCGCTTACGGCGCTCCCGATTCCCGGGAGCGTGGACACGACGTGGCAGGCAACAACCACCAGGGCGGCTAGGCCTCTGAGGCCATCCAGCTGCGTCATTCTTGTTCGACCAGACTGATACCGCATTAGCCCTACGTTACCAGTCCGTTACATTACCGCGTAGCTGCGGGACTACCCCTGGACCAGGTCCCGCTGCCTGCGGGACGGCTTCTAACCCGCTAGCCCACCTTTTGCTGGGAAGATCTGCGCCGGCGGAGCACGAACAGTCCGGCGGCCGCTGCCAGCAGCCCGGCAATGCCAAGTCCCCACCACAGCGGGCCGGCGCTATCCGACGTCGAGGCCGACGGCGGCGTGTCGGTCACGGCGGCGGCCGAGGGCTGTTCGGAGGGCTCCGCGGTAGCTTCCGTGGCGTTCAGCTGCGGCCCGTCCTCGGGGTCGCCGCTGACGTCGATGGCCAGGTTGAACGACAGTTCGCTGCCGACGTCCACCGTGGAACTGTCCTCGACCGAGGCTGCCAGGTAGTAGCCGCCGGGGTAGGCGATCAATTCGATGCCCGGGTCCTTGGAATTGCGGTTGTTGTAGCGCACCGGGACCGCCATGCTGGCGGCAAGGCTGTCGCCGGTGCCGATGAACGTGTAGACGAGCGAGTTGCCGGAGATGTATTTGTCGCTTCCGCGGGCGAGTTCAGTCTCTTGGCGCAACGGGTTGAAGAGGGCCAGGTTCAGGCTTTTCCCGATCGCCCCAGGGGCGGATCCGTCGGCCGTCACGGTCGCCTTGAAGTTGAGCCGCTGGCCGTAGCCCACGGGGATTTTGTAGAACTTTGTTTCCGCGCCCAGGAGCGAATCGGAGAACAGGCCGGGCTTGAGCTCGGCGGCGGTGTTGTAGCTGGGGCCGCCGGCCACCGGGGCGGCGGTGCCGCCGGGAGCCGGGAGCACCGGGGGCAGTGACGCCGGGTACGCGTCCGGAAGGCCCTTGGTGTCGGCGGCAGGCTCGGTAGCGAACAGGAGCTCGACGGGAAGCGCTTTGGTCCATGCCCAGCTGCCGGAGCGCTCCACTTTCAGGTAGGCCTCGCCCTTGGCGTCCGCCCCAAAGCATTCGTCGCCCGCATCCTCGCCGAGGGCGGGCGTGCTGAGGGCTGCCGTTGGTGGGAAGAGGAAGGACTGGTTGGAGTTGGCGTGCTCGGCGTCCTGGATGAGGCACGACTTGTCTTGCGCGTCCACGAAGGACACCGAAAGGAAGGCCGTGCCCGAGGTGTCCGTTTCGCCACGGCGCGGGACCAGAAGTGTCGCGGCGGCGTGGGCCCGCTCCCCCGGGGCCAGCTGGACTTTGTAGTAGCGGGTGGATCCGGCCTCGGCCGCGCTGTTCTTCTCCGAACCCTTCTCCAGCACGTCCAGGTACTGCCCGGCGGACAGGAGCGGGGCGTCTGCCGGGGACGCGCCACCGGTGATCGGGGTGCCCTGCGCCTCGTAGACCCCGATGGCCCGGGTGGTCCGGATCGTGAGTTCGTCTGTGAGGGCGGCAGCATCCCCGGCGTCGGAATAGGTGCCGCCGGTCGCCGTCGCAATGCATTCGAGTTCTGCCCGGGCGGAGGCGTCCACCTTGAACCCGATGGAGTGGATGCTCAGCTCGGTGCCGGCGGCGGCGAGTTCCTTGGCGACGTCGCACGCGGCGGGAGGGGCGCAGGTATCGATGCCGTCAGAGACAAGAATGATGGACCGCGGGCCCTTCACGTCGGCCAGCGCCTCGCTTGCCGCCCGGAGGGACGCCCCCACCGGGGTGTAGCCGGTGGCCTTGATCCCGTCGACGGCGGTGGTGAGCGCCGCCTTGTCCACCGCGCCCACCGGCGCCAGGGTGCGGATGTCGGCGCAACCGGCGGCCTTGGAGGATGGCGCGGAGTCGGTGGCCGTCCCGTACACCATCAGCCCCATCCGGGCGGAGTCCGGGACGGCGCCGATGAGGTTCTTCACCGCGGCCTTAGCGGCGTCGATCCGCAGGCCGGGGGCGTCGTTCTGCATCAT
>JAODMA010000056.1 GCA_025464545.1 Arthrobacter sp.
GGAAGGAACGCGTAATGGACGGAACGAGCCCCAGGACTGATGCGGCGATCTACGTCGCACCGGCGAACACAGCAAGCTGGGATGACCTCAGGACGATCTTCGGCAGCCGCGGCGACCCGTCCGGGTGCCAGTGCCAGTGGTTCAAGATCCGGGATCGGGACTGGAATGAGGTTCCGGTCGAGGTACGGGCCGAACGGCTCCGCGAGCAGAGCGGCTGCGGCAATCCCGCAGCGGAATCGACCAGCGGTCTCGTGGCGTATTTCAACGGGGAACCCGCCGGCTGGTGTGCCGTCGAGCCCCGCACCGCCTATCTGCGATTGCGGCGGGCCCGGGTGCCGTGGACCGGCAGGCGGGAAGACAAGGACGACGACGGCGTCTGGGCCGTGACGTGCTTTGTCACGCGCACCGGCTTCCGCCGTCGCGGGATCAGCCGCGCCCTGGCGCACGCCACGGTCGACTTCGCCCGGAGCTGCGGCGCCCGCGCTGTCGAGGGGTACCCGATCATCATCCGGCCCGGGCAGGAGTTTTCGTGGGGTGAGCTCTACGTGGGCAGCCGCGGCATCTTTGCCGATGCCGGCTTCGCCGAGGTGAGCAGGCCGACGCCGAGGCGCGCCGTCATGCGGATCGACTTCTAGCGCCGGACGACGCGCCGCTGCTGCTGGATCGGTCCCCGCTCCCCCGCTGGCACGGCTGCGGCCCCGAATGGCCGGTGAAGACCACTCGGGGCCGCAACTGATGCGTCCCGTTGCTACATCACGGTCCGGTGGTGAAGCTCCAGGTCCTGGCCAGGAGTGCCATTGAGCTGCGTGTCGTAGGGCTGCAGGTGCCGGCGCAGGGCGCTGACGTAGCTTTCCAGCGTCCTGCGCCTCCGCCGGTGGCCGCCCAGCCCACAGGATGTCGATCAGACGGTCCTTGGATACGGGCGTGCCCAGATTCAGAAGTAGGATTTCGAGGATTTGCCGGGGCTTGGTGCCTCCGAGCGTGCTGGCATCCAGGGTGGCGTCACCGCATTGGATCCGCAGGGGACCGAGGATTTTGATTTCCAGGACACCGGACGGCCGCAAGGGCCCGTCCGTGGCTGTTAGGTCGACAGTGTCGAGCGAAGGAATAAGGGGCATTGGGCGCACCCTTCAGGTGCCGCCCCGGTGGTGTCCCGCACCCAGCGACAGCTCCTGTCCCCCGGGCAGCTCCAGGGTCAGATCGATGGCGCGGTCCGGGAGCTCGAACACAAGTGTGGCGTCGATGCTCTCCCCCTTGGCTGCGACGGGCGGAGGGGGAGAAAACCAGAGCGCTTTCCATTTTCCGGCGCCCAAGCCTGATACGGAGTAGTCGGTCGGATCAAAGGAAAGGCCGGCTTGTTCCAGAGCGGTCAGCTCGAGCAGGACGCGGACACGGTGGAGCCCCTCTCCGGGCGGGGTATCGAGCTCCGGGGAAGCGGCGGCGGGCGTCCAACCGTCGACGTCAGTCGGGATGACCCCGTTGATGCGTGCCACTCCCCCGGTGACGCTGGCTGAGGCGCCCAGGGGGGCAGGGGGTTTTCGCGGCGTGGACATCAGGAGGCCGGCGACAATGGCCCCGACCAGGGCGAGGAGTATTGCCGGAACGAGA
Organism: Arthrobacter sp.; assembly: GCA_025464545.1. Taxonomy (GTDB): domain Bacteria; phylum Actinomycetota; class Actinomycetes; order Actinomycetales; family Micrococcaceae; genus Arthrobacter. The sequence goes on from JAODMA010000056.1 coordinate 1,609, forward strand.
ATCTTGGTGCGCTGGAGCGTTGCTGACCGTGACATGTAGCCAAGTGTCCCGCCAGCTCCCTAGGGAAACCCTTGGAACGTATCTTCAGCCGGCCGCAGGGGCTGTCCTGGCAACAGGATATTCCCAAGTCCGCGTCCATACCGTGACGGGAAATAGGCGGGCCGGAGGGCGCTCCCGTTCCTTCCGGCAAGCCGGAGCGGCGACAAACAGCACGGGATGGAGACCGGAATGAAACGAGAAAGTCCGTCCGTGTTCGCAGGTTCCGTGGTGCAAACGGGTGCAATGGCAGGCCAATCAGTGTCCAGCGACATGGCAGGCGCAGGGCCCCTGCCGAAAGCACAATGACCCTGGGGGAAGGGTTTCGTGGCGCCGCCGGCGGCGTCAAGGCCAGGACTGGCAAAGCATCGAGGCTCCCACAGCGTCGACGTCGAAAGTGTTCCTCAAGTTTTCGGTGCCGGTCGGGCAGCGCTCGCAGGCAGCGGTTCGTGCCGCAGGTAACTCCGGCTGAACCTTCCGCTCCCTGAGGTCAACGCGCGCAATTCAAGCGAGTACCGCAGCAGCTCCTGGTCCGGAACCTCGGCACCGATTTCCGTGACGTCTCCCCCAGCGGACGTTGTCCCGGTCAGGCGTGCACGGCGGGAGGACAGACCGCTCATGACGGCCCCAACGTGCTCGTCTGAAACGCTGACTGTGACTTCCGAGACCGGTTCGAGCAATTGAATGCGCGTGGCCGCGGCCGCCTCGCGCAGGGCCAGCGCGCCGGCCGCCTGAAAGGCGGCATCAGAGGAGTCCACGCTGTGGGCCTTGCCGCCGAGCAGCGTCACACGGATATCCACCACCGGGAAGCCTGCCGCGACACCTTTCTGCATCTGCGCCCGCACCCCCTTTTCCACCGATGAGATGAAAGGCCCCGGAATAACCCCTCCCACGGTCTTGTCGATGAATTCGAAGCCGGCACCACGTTCGAGCGGTTCGACTTCAATGTCGCAGACGGCGTACTGGCCGTGACCGCCGGACTGCTTGACGTACCGGCCGTGGCCTGCCGCGGGTGCTCCGAAAGTCTCCCGCAGCGGTGTTACCACTTCCACAGTGTGCAGGTTCACCCCTTGGTCCCTCAGCCTGCCCAGCACCACCTCCGCGTGCGCCTCACCCATGCACCAGAGGATCAGCTGATGGGTCTCGGAGTTCCGCTCGACCCTGAGGGCAGGGTCGCCGGCTGCTACCTTTCCCAGGCTCCTGGCCAGGACGTCCTCGTCACCGTGGGAGGCCGCCTCGATTGCGACGGGCAGCAGCGGTTCAGGCATCTCCCACGGCTGGACCAGCAGCGGGAGCTCTTTGGCCGAGATGGTGTCACCAGTCTCGGCGGCGCCCAGCTTTGTGAGGGCGCAGATATCGCCGGCCACGCAGAATGGGACCGGCCGCAGACTCGAACCCAGTGGGGAGTACAGGTGTGCGACCCGCTCGTCGCTGTCATGGTCTTCATGGCCCCGGTCAGCCAGGCCGTGGCCTCCCACATGGACAGCCGAATCTTCCCGCAGAGTGCCGGAGAACAGGCGCACGAGGCAGACCCTGCCCAGGAACGGGTCGATCGTGGTGCGCACAACCTCGCCGGCCAGGGGCCCCGCAGCGTCACAGCCCGGCAGGCCGGCCGGCCTACCGGCCAGATCCGTCACAGGCGGCAGCTCTCGCCCGGCGGGGGACGGGAACGCTTGCGTCACTGCCTCCAGCAGTTCGGCCAGGCCGAGGCCGGTCTCTGCGGACGTCGGCAGCACCGGATGGAAGGACGCCCGGGCCACGGCCGTCTCCAGGTCCTGAATCAGGATGTCCGGAGGGATGTCCTCGCCTGCAAGGTAACGGTCCATCAGCGTCTCGTCTTCACTCTCCGCGATAACGCCTTCGATAAGTGCGCCCCGCGCAATTTCCGACGCGCCGCGTTCGTCGTCGTCGGCGTTCCGGAAGGCGGGCAACGGATTATCCGGCTGCAGTTCCGACACGGTGCCGGAGAGCAGCCCGAGCAAGCCGGTAATGGCGGTCCCGGCGCGGACCGGCACGTACAGTGGCAGCACGGCGTCACCGAAAGCCTGTTGACATCGGGCAAGGGCAGCGTCGAAATCCGCCCGGGGATGATCCAGGCGGCTGATCACGACCGCCCGCGGCATCCGGGTGTGCTGGCACTCTGCCCAGAGTGCGCTTGTGGCCGCGTCGATGTCGTCAATCGCCGAGACGACAAACAGCGCAGCGTCCGCGGCCCGCAAGCCGGCGCGCAGCTCGCCGATGAACTCCCCGTAGCCCGGAGTGTCGAGCAGGTTGACCTTGACGCCGTCGACCCCGATGGGCACCACTGAGAGCGCGACGGAACGCTGCTGGTGGATCGCCGCCGGTTCCGAATCGCTGACCGTTGTGCCTTCCGCGATTGAGCCTTTGCGGGAGATGCCTCCGGTGGCTGCGAGCAGCGCCTCCGTGAGCATGGTTTTACCGGAGCCCGAGTGGCCAACGAGGGCCACGTTCCGAATTTGTTCCGGCCGGTCCGGCGGAAGCCCCTCAGATGTGTCTGCCCGCCGGAGGTCGGCCCCGCGGCCGGGATTCTTCGCCGAAACCTTTGCATCCTTCGTCGGCATGGGTACCTCCTGGCGTCGTGTCCATGGTCCGCATCGGTGCGGGGTGAGGGCCTGTGTTAAGGATTTGACACCCTGCGGGGAGCAGACAGCAAGATGCCACCCAATCTCCGACTCCCGGCCTCCCGCCCTCCTGGCTTGCACCGGGCCGTTGGTAATGTGCAGTGAGCATCTGGGCCACCCGGCCACCCACGGACGTCCCTTAAACGAAAGCAGCGGAGATGCCGGCGCTATCCAGAACCTCAACAGCATCGGCCGCGAAACTCTCCGTAGTCCACGGGGCAACGGGTCCACGGCCCGAACCTGTTCCCCGGTAATCCATCGTGATGGTCTGGAACTCAGACTCAGAAGCTCCTCGAAGACCATCCCACCAAGCATGGGAATTCGCTTGTCCCTGCAGCAGGAGAAGATCGGGCGAACCGGCAACACCACCTACCTGGGCTGCCAGGTCAAAGCCATCCCCGGTCTGACAGACGAACTCTGCGAGCAACCCTCCAACTCCTTCTGCCATGGATCATGATCAGTTCCATCTGAGCACAGATCACGCGAAGGAAGCACGGACCGACGTATCAGGTGCGGACCGCGGGCAGGTCAAGGAGGCGGGCGCCGTTTTCCCACAGCACGGCCCGCAGCCAGTCGTCGCCGAGGCCCAGTCGGTCCAGGGCTTCGAGCTGGTGGGCGTAGGCATAGGGTATGTTCGGGAAATCGGAACCGAGGATGATGCGGTCCTGCAGGCCGGATAGGCGGTTGAGATAACCGTC
>JAODMA010000069.1 GCA_025464545.1 Arthrobacter sp.
AGGGGGCCGGTGGGGACAGTCGATGGGGTTTTAGAGGAAGCGGTCCAGCAGGCTGGCCTCCGCCATCCGGCTCAGGCCTTCGCGGACGGTGCGGGCGCGCTGGTCGCCGATGCCGTCCACGGTCATGAGGTCGTCGATTGTGGCCGCCATCAGGAATTGCAGTCCGCCGAAGTGGTCCACCAGGCGGTCGGCGACGGCCTTCGGCACGGCCTTGAGCCCGGAGAGCAAACGGTAGCCGCGCGGCTGGACGACGGCATCGAGGTTGGCCTCCCCGCCGGCAAAACCTACGATGCCTGCGATCTTGCTGAGGTCGATCAGCTCCGTGGGGCCGAGGCTGACCAGGGCCTTGACGGCCTTGTCGATGTGTTCGGGCGAAGTGTCCGGGCCGGAGTAGTCGCGGATGATGAGGTCGCTGCCGGGACCGCGGCCCACTGTCAGTTCGTCCAGCTGCAGTGAAAGCAGGCGCCCGTCCTCGCCCAGTTCCAGCACGTACTGCGAGATCTCCTCGGAGATGCGGCGTACCATTTCCTGGCGCTGCAGGGTGACCGCGACGTCGCGGACTGTCACCATCGCCTCGATCTCGAGCGCTGAAAGCGAACTGGTCACCTGGTCCAGGCGTGAGCGGTACCGTTCCAGGGTGGCCAGGGCCTGGTTGGCGCGGGCCAGGACCTTCTCGGAGCCTTCGAGCACGTGCCGCAGCCCGTTCACGTAGAGCGCGATGATCTGCATGGACTGGCTCACCGAAATGACCGGCACGCCGGTCTGGATGGCCACGCGTTCGGCGGTGCGGTGACGCGTGCCTGATTCCTGGGTCTCGATGCTGGAGTCCGGCACCAGCTGCACGGCGGCGCGCAGGATATTGCTGGCGTCCTTGTCGCAGATGATCGCGCCGTCCATTTTGGCCAGTTCCCGGAGCCGGGTCGGGGAAAAATCGATGCCGATGTCGAAGCCGCCGGAACAGATGGATTCGATGGTCCGGTCGATGCCGAGCACGATCAGCGCACCAGTCCGTCCGCGGAGAATGCGTTCCAAGCCGTCGCGAAGGGCGGTGCCCGGTGCCACCCTGCCCAAAGTCGCCTTGAGTGAATCTTCAGGGCTCCGAGGCATAAATTTTCCCTTCAAAGGTGCGGGCCATGCCCGCAGGTACGCCGGTTTCCAGTGTTTCCCGACAGGATCAAAAGTACTCGGTTCCCCGCTCTCACCATGATAGAGGTAAACATGAACCCCAACCGCACGGACAAGCCTTAAAGTGCGCCATTCGAGAACCGCGACCCGGGGCCCGGAATGGCCCTGGAGCCCGCCGCCGTGGAGGGCACTTTGGCGGCGTCCGGGACCGGCTTCGCGTCAGTCCGGCGGCCTGCGATAAACTGGAAGCCGTGGGTGGACCGCGGGCTCTCCGCGCGATTCCCCTCCCCAACGCCGCAGCGAAAGTAGCACCGTGTCCCAAGACGTCCTTAGCCCCGCCCGAGTCCAGGAGATTCACAAGCAGGCGGCCCGGCGTCGGACTTTCGCGGTCATCTCGCACCCCGACGCCGGAAAGTCCACGCTGACCGAGGCGCTCGCACTGCACGCCAAAGTAATCGGCACGGCCGGAGCGTCCAGCGGCAAGGCCAACCGCAAGGAGACGGTCTCCGACTGGATGCAGATGGAGAAGGACCGCGGCATCTCGATCAGCTCCGCGGCCTTGCAGTTCGCGTACCGGGACACTGTGATCAATCTGCTGGACACGCCCGGCCACGCGGACTTCTCCGAGGACACCTACCGGGTGCTGGCGGCGGTGGACTGCGCCGTGATGCTCGTGGACGCCGCCAAGGGCCTGGAAACCCAGACCATGAAGCTCTTCGAGGTCTGCAAGCAGCGCAACCTCCCCATCATCACCGTGATCAACAAGTGGGACCGGCCCGGCCTGGACGCGCTCGCCCTCATGGACGAGATCACCGAGCGCACCGGGCTCCAGCCGATGCCGCTGACCTGGGCCGTGGGCATCTCCGGCGACTTCCGCGGGGTCTGGGACTTGCGCAATGACCGCTTCGCGCAGTTCAAGCGCAACAACGCCGGGGCCAACATTGCCCTCACCGAGTACTTCACCCCGGAAGAGGCAGCAGCCAGCCAGGGCGACGACTGGTCCAACGCGGTAGACGAGGCCGGGCTCGTCATCGAATCGAACCTGGAGTTCGACGTCGAGGCATTCCACGCCGGCAAGGCGACGCCGATCCTGTTCAGCTCGGCCGCGCTGAACTTCGGCGTGAAGGAAATCCTCGACGCCCTGGTGGACTTCGCCCCGCCCGCGGCGCCCAGGGCCGACGTCGACGGCGCGGCCCGTCCGGTAGATGCGCCGTTCGCCGGCTTCGTCTTCAAGGTCCAGGCCGGCATGAACAAGGCCCACCGTGACCACGTCGCCTTCATCCGGATCTGCTCCGGGATCTTCGAACGCGGGATGGTGGTGACCCAGGGACGGACCGGGAAGTCCTTTGCCACCAAGTATGCCCAGCAGGTGTTCGGCCGCGAACGCGAGGTCATCGACGAGGCCTTCCCGGGCGACGTCGTGGGCCTGGTGAACGCCTCGTCGCTGCGGGTCGGTGACAGCCTGTTCCTGGAGCAGCCGGTGGAGTTCCCCGCCATCCCCTTGTTCGCCCCCGAGCACTTCCAGGTGGCCCGGTCCAAGGACCCCAGCCGCTTCAAGCAGTTCCGCCGCGGCATCGAGCAGCTGGAGCACGAAGGCGTCATCCAGGTCCTCCGCTCGGACATCCGCGGGGACCAGGCCCCGGTGCTGGCCGCCGTCGGACCCATGCAGTTCGAAGTGGTGGAAGACCGCATGGCGCATGATTTCAGCGCGCCCATGCGGCTGGAGCGGCTGCCGTATTCCATCGCCCGGATCTCCACCGCGGATGCCATGCCGGCGCTGGCCAACGTGCCTGGCGCCGAAGTGCTGCTGCGCTCCGACGGCGAGTACCTGGCTTTGTTCAATGACGTCTGGGCACTGCGCAGGATCGAGAAGAACCATCCGGACCTGACGCTGCTGCCGATCGGCACCCACAACCCGGCAAGGTAGCGGTGGCCTCCGTTCCGGGGAAACGTTCAGGAAAACGTGCTGCAGGGCTTCACAAAGCCCGTATCCGGGTTATCATAAGTAACCTTGCTAACACTGCGGGCGCTGGCGGCTCTGCCGCCAAGTTGGACTGATCCGCCCGATTCCGTCGGCGGGCCCCGCACTTAAGGGACAACGAACACTTCTTGACTGACACAATTTCAGAGTCGGCACCTTCGAAGCCGGCCACCTCCACACGGAGCATGGAACCCGGTTTCCTGCTGAGCGGCCGGTACCGCGTTGAAGAGCCGATCGGCCGGGGCAGTCAATCCACCGTCTACCGGGCCCATGATGAACTCCTCCAGCGCCAGGTCGCCGTCAAGGTTTTCCGCAATGACGCGGATGATTTGGAGCGCACCCGCCAGCAGGGCCAGGAAGTGCGCATCCTCGCCGGAATGAGCCACCACGCCCTCGTGACACTCTTCGACGCCGGCGCCGACCTCAGCGATCCGGACGTACGGCTCACCTACCTCGTGATGGAACTGGTGCGCGGACCTGACCTGCGGCACCGCGCCGCCCAGGGGCCGCTCTCGACGGCGCATATGGCAGTGATCGGGCATGACCTTGCTGACGGACTCTCCTATATGCACCACCACGGCATCGTCCACCGGGACATCAAGCCGGCCAATATCCTGCTGGTCGACTACAGCAACGAGGACCGGCGTCCCCGCGCCAAGCTCAGCGACTTCGGCGTCGCCGTCCTCCAGGCGGAGAGCCGCGTCGCCGACGAGGGCGGAACGTCTGGTACCCCCGCGTACCTCAGTCCTGAGCAGGCCGCGGGCGAACCCGCCGGCCCGCCCAGCGACATCTACTCGCTGGGCCTGGTGTTGCTGGAAGGGCTGACCGGAAGGATGGCGTACCCGGGCGCGCCGATCCAGTCCGCCGTGGCCCGGCTGCTCGAGGATCCCCAGATCCCGGAGGAACTCGCTCCTATGTGGGTTGCGCTGCTGACCTCCATGCTCGCCCGCGATCCCTCCGCGCGCCCGGCCGCGCGCGAGGTGGCCTTGGCCCTGCGCCAGGAGGTGATCAACGGGGCCGCCCGGCACCGCCTCGACGAGTCCCCGACCGCCACGGACGAGGAAGGCCGCATGCGGGCGGTGGAGCGGTACCGGATCCTGGACACTCCCGCGGACGGCGCCTTCGACCGGATTGCGGGCCTGGCCGCCCGCCTGTTCTCCGTGCCCGTCGCGATCGTCAGCGTCGTGGACCACGACCGCATCTGGTTCAAGGCCCACCACGGCACCGAAGTCACGGAAATCGGCCGCGACCCGGGGCTGTGCGCTTCGGCGATCCTGCAGGACGAGGCCTGGATCATCCGGGACGCCACCACGGACCCCCGCACCCTCACCAACCCGCTCGTGGCCGGCGAATTCGGCTTGCAGTTCTACGCCGGCGTTCCGCTGCGGACCCCGGACGGCTACAACCTCGGTACGTTCTGCATCCTGGACCGGACCGCGCGGGAGTTCACCGATGAGGACACCCGGATGCTGGAGGACCTCGCCGCGATCGTGATGAACGACCTCGAGCTGCGGCTGCAGAGCCGGGAAGCGATCGCCCGCTAGGAACATCTCCGCCTTCAGCGCCGGTCCCTCTGGTCGGGCTTCGGCGGCGGTGGGAACCTAGCGTCGTCCGGCGTGCAGCGCCAGTTCCAGCTCAAACCGCGCCCTAGGGTCTTCCAGGGTGTCGCCGAACAGCTCCCGTAACTGCGCCGCCCGGTAGCCCACGGTCTGCGGATGGATGCCGAGTTCTGCCGCCACCGGCGCGCGCTGGCCCCAATGGCGCAGCCACGAAAGCAGCGTTTCCGCGAGGCGCTCGCGCTGGGCCGGGCGCAGTCCCTCCAGCGGGGCAAGCCGGCGGCTGGCCAGCTCCGCGATCGCGGAGGGTTCCGCGCCCAGAATCACCTGGGCCAGATGGTCGTCTGCCCAGATCGGCGGGTCCTCCGGACCGTCCCGCGGGTCAAGCACGGACGCCGCGAGCACGGCGAGCCGCAACGAGTCGGGGACCTTCTCCCAGCCGCCTGCAGGGCCCACCGAGGCGCTGCGTCCCTGCAGCGCCTTTTCGAGGTTCGCACGCGTTGCGGTGGACTTCTGCACCGGCACCAGGGCGACGACGTCGGTCTCCCGCTCGATCACCAGGGTTCCCGCCCCAAGCCGCAGGCGCAGCCCGGCTGCCCGCTCCAGCGGGAGTGTCACCACCACCATCCGCGTCGGCAGGGACCAGTCCGCCAGGGCTGCCTTTTGCCGGAGGGCGGCCTCATCCGCCTGCCCCAGCAGCAGCAGGTCCAGCAGTTCAGTGCGGCGCCGGTCCACTGCGCCGGCACGCTCGGACTGTTCAAAGGCGTACGCCTCGGCACTGACGGCAGACAGTTCGTCGATGTAGGCGAGAATCGATTCGCCCAGGTCCACCACGACGCTCTGGCCCAGATGATGCTCGACAGACACCCGGGACATCTCCCGGAACGTCACCCGGGCACCCATGCGGTAGGCGCTCAGCAGCGCATCCATGCTCCGGCCCTGCCGGAATTCGCCGCTTCCGAGCCCCGCCACCAGCTGGCGGCTCTCATCTGACAAAGCCGGCAGCCTGGTCCCGGGCAACTGCAGGAAGCGGTCCAGCGCCGCCGCCACCCCGCGTCGGAGTCCGCGGCCGAACCGGCCCTCAATGGGCCGGGCGTAGGCGGGTACCAGCTGCGGCACCGCGTCGATGATGGCCTCGACTATGCCCGGCATCATGGGCCGGAGCATATCGCTGACTTCCTGCGGCAGCGCCAGCCAGGGGGGGTCGTAACTTGAGGCCGCGGCGTGCCCGGTTGGTGTAACGTTCATAGGTCGGATCCGTAAAGTTGTTTCGGACAGACAGTTTCCTAGACTCGATCGTATGCCTTGGGTGAAGAACTATGATGCAAACTGACATAGGCTTAGTAAATGATCCGGCTCCGTAAGCTGGCGCGCGCCGCATCTCTACTGACCACCCCGCTAGC
>JAODMA010000102.1 GCA_025464545.1 Arthrobacter sp.
CAGGACTTCGCCGACCGCTGGAACCCGATCCTGGACGTCTTCGACGAATGCGGCGTCCGCTTCGCCCACGAAGTCCACCCCTCCGAGATCGCCTACGACTACTGGACCACCGTCCGTGCCCTCGAAGCGATCGGCCACCGGCCGGCGTTCGGACTCAACTGGGACCCCTCGCACTTCATGTGGCAAGGCATCGACCCGGTCTCGTTCATCTGGGACTTCAAGGACCGGATCTACCACGTCGACTGCAAGGACACCAAGCTCCGCCCCACCGGCCGGAACACCGTACTGGGCTCGCACCTGCCCTGGGGCGACCCGCGCCGCGGCTGGGACTTCGTCTCCGCCGGCCGCGGCGACGTGCCCTGGGAATCGTCCTTCCGCGCCCTGGCCGCCATCGGCTACACCGGCCCCATCTCCGTCGAGTGGGAAGACGCCGGCATGGACCGCCTCCACGGAGCCCCCGAAGCCCTCGCCGCGCTGAAGAAGTTTGATTTCCCCACGTCGAACACCTCCTTCGACGCTGCCTTCAAGCAGTAACCGTTCGTCCGCTGCCCTACTGCGCCTATGACGCGCAAAGGAGCTACATCCGCGCGGACTAGGGTGTTAAAGCATGACGCACGTAATCAGAACGGCAACCAGGGACGACGCCGACAGTCTGGCCGAGCTGGCCGCCGTCACCTTCCCGCTCGCCTGTCCCCCGGGATCCCGGCCTGAGGACATCGCGGCGCATCTGGCCAGTACCCTCAGCCGGGACAAATTCCGCGCCTACCTCGCCGACCCGGCGGTGACCGTGCTGGTGATCGACGCGGCCGGCGAACTCCGCGGCTACAGCCTGCTCGTGGCCCGTCCCGCGGAGGACCCTGACGTGGCCTCGGTCCTGACCGAACTCCCCTGCACCGAATTGAGCAAATGCTATGTCCACCCGGCCCACCACGGCCTGGGCGCCGCCGCCGAGCTGATACACGCCAGCATCGGCTCCGCTGCTGCTGCAGGTGCCCGCGGACTCTGGCTGGGCGTGAACAGCCAGAACGCCCGGGCCATCCGGTTCTATGAAAAGTCAGGGTTCCGCAGGGTGGGCACCAAGTCGTTCAAACTCGGCAACACGACGGAACACGACTTCGTGATGGAGCGCGCGGTCCGGCACTGAAGCACGCCGGGCGCCCGGCACGGGGTCACCGTGACCCAACCGACAACCCGTCCGGGAATGCCACCGCTTCATCCGAGGTTGTGGCCAGCATGAAGATCGAGATCTGGTCCGACGTGGCCTGCCCCTGGTGCTACATCGGCAAGCGCCGCTTTGAAACAGCCTTGTCCGCGTTCCCGCACCGCGACTCCGTGGAGGTGACGTGGCGGAGCTACCAGCTGGATCCGACCGTCCCGGACCACTATGAGGGCACCGAACTGGACTACCTGTGCTCCCGCAAGGGGATGGCACCCGACCAGGCCTCCGGCATGTTCGCGCATGTGGCCGCGCAGGCCAAAGGCGAGGGCCTCAACTACCGCTTCGACGACGTCGTGGTTGCCAACAGCTTCACCGCCCACCGCCTGATCCACCTCGCCGCCGCGCACGGCAAGCAGGACACCGCCAAGGAACGGCTGCTCAGCGACCACTTCGAACACGGCAAGGACATCGGCAACGAGGATTACCTCACGTCACTGGGGCTGGATCTCGGGATTGACGCCGGCGAAGTAGCGGAGCTCTTCGTCACCGACAAATACGCCGCCGACGTCCGGAAGGATTTCGAGGATGCCCGGGCACTGGGCATCAACGGAGTCCCGTTCTTCGTGATCGACCGGAAGTTCGGACTGTCCGGCGCCCAACCGGCAGAGACCTTCACCGCAGCCCTCGAACAGGCCTGGCAGGACAGCAACCCGCTGGTGCTGGTCAATACCACCGGCGACGGCGCCGGAGAGGTCTGCGGCCCCGACGGCTGCTCCGTCTGACGGCTGCAGCTGATAGATCGCGAGCCAGTTTCGTAGTCGCCGGCTCTGTGCCACTTGGCCAATAGCGGCCGTTATTGATGGACCCGGGCGCCAGTCGCCAGCCATGCCGTCGTGCGGCAAGCGGAGGTTGCTCAAGTAACATGACGCCGAACCTGAACCTCCTGTCGGGGTCGACGCCAGCACCGTTCAGTGATTTCTCAGCACCGCCGGGCGAGGCTGGTAGTGGATCCTTTGTCATGGATTCCGCATCCGGCAGGAGGCATCGTGAGGAACTCAGCACTCCGCGGAACGGGCACCATCCTCAGCGCGGCTCTCGCCAGTCTGGTTTTGACGCTGGCTGGGTGTGCGCCGGACAGCCCCGCGCCACCGCCGGGCTCATCAGCCGCTCCGGGATCGTCGGAACCGACATTCTCCGCTCCGTCGAATGTGGCGGCGGCAGTGCACTTCACCGCCCAGGCCGACATCGGCGTCCGGAAAGAATCCAGGCAGGTGCTGGACACCATCGCCGATCTCCGGCCCCAGTTCAACCTCGCCCTCGGCGACTTCTCCTACAGGGCCGGGATCGAGGACCGGTTCTGCGACATGGTCAAGGAGAAACTGGGCGCCGACTTTCCCTATGAGCTTCTCACTGGCAACCACGAAAG
>JAODMA010000116.1 GCA_025464545.1 Arthrobacter sp.
CTACTGCAACCACTGTTGGGGGGCCGGCCGCCCCCGCCGGGGCTTCTGCGCCCGCCGGAAGCCTGCCCGCCGCCGCCGTCGACGCCGTGCTGCGCGCCGCCCTGCAGGAGGACGCACCGTACGGGGACATCACCTCCCAGATGCTCATCCCGACGGAAGCGCGGGCGAGCGCAGTACTGGCCGCCCGGGTCCCCGGAGTGTTCAGCGGCGGTGACGTGTTCGCTGCTGCCATGAGGCTGACCGATCCCGACGCCGCCGTCGACCTCCTCGTTCCGGATGGGGCATCATTCACTGCCGGAACACCGCTCGCGAGGGTGCGGGGGAACGCCCGCGCGGTGCTCCTGGCCGAGCGCGTCGCCCTGAACCTGGTCCAGCGGATGAGCGCCATTGCCACGAAGACGGCGGAGTTCGTTGCCCTCGTGGACGGAACCGGCGCCCGGATCACCGACACCCGGAAGACAACGCCCGGGCTGCGGGTGCTGGAACGCTACGCCGTGCGCTGCGGGGGCGGCGCGAACCACCGGTTCGGCCTGTCCGACGCCGTGCTCGCCAAGGACAACCACCTTGCGGTCCTCACCGGCGGAGATGCCGCGCGACTCACCCCCGTCCTCCGGGCGGCCAAGGCCCGGCTGGGCCACACCACGCACTTCGAGGTGGAGGTGGACCGCATGGAGCAGATCGAACCCGTTCTCGCCGCCGGCGTGGACACCATCATGCTGGACAACTTCACCCTGGCGGAGCTGGCGGCCGGAGTGGCGCAGGTGGCCGGTCGTGCCCGCGTCGAGGCCAGCGGAAACGTCAACCTCGGCACGGTAGCCGGCATCGCCGCGACCGGGGTGGACGTCATCTCCATCGGCGCACTGACCCACAGCGTCGCGGCGCTGGACCTCGGACTCGACCTGGAACTCGAAGCCGCGCCGTCCGCCGGGACCCTGTCCACCGGCCAGCCGGCCGGTTGAGGCTCGTCATGATCTTCCTGGATGCGGCCGCCACCACTCCGGTCCGCCGCGAGGTGCTCGAGGCCATGTGGCCGTACCTGACGGGGGAGTTCGGCAACGCCTCGAGCCACCACTCCCTCGGTGACGCCGCCGCCACGGCGCTCGCCGGCGCCCGGGCGGCGACGGCCAAGGCCCTGGGCTGCCGGCCGGGCGAGGTCATCTTCACCTCCGGCGGCACGGAAGCGGACAACCTGGCCGTCAAGGGCATTGCCCTGGCCCGCCGCGCCGCGGAGCCGCGGCTGGACCGGGTGGTGATCAGCGCCGTCGAGCACCCCGCCGTGGAGGAATCGGCCCGGTACCTCGAACGGGTGCACGGCTTCGCCCTCGACGTGGTCCCGGTGGACTCCTACGGCCGCGTCACCGAGGAAGCCCTCGCCGCGGCGCTCCGCCCGGAGACCGCGCTGGTGAGCATCATGTACGCCAACAACGAGGTGGGAACGGTGCAGCCCATTGCCCGGCTCGCCGCCCTGGCCCGCTCCCGGGGCATCCCGTTCCATACCGACGCCGTCCAGGGCGCCGGCTGGCTCCCGCTGGACACCACAGTGCTCGGCGTGGATGCGTTGAGCATCTCCGGCCATAAGCTGGGGGCGCCAAAGGGGAACGGCGCCCTGTTCGTCCGTGGCCGGACCCGGCTCGAACCGGTGATCCATGGCGGCGGGCAGGAACGCGGGCGCCGCTCGGGCACCGAAAACGTCGCCGGAGCGGTGGCCCTCGCGACCGCGCTCACCCTGGCCGGGGGAACCCGGCCGGTACCCGCGGCCCGTGTGGAGTCCCTGCGCGATGACTTTATCCGGAGCGTGCTGTCCGGTGTGCCCGGCGCCGTCCTGACCGGCCACCCGTCGCAGCGGCTTCCCTCGGTGGCGTCGTTCTGCTTTCCGGGGACCAGCGGTGAATCGGTCCTGCTGGAACTTGAGCGCCAGGGCGTCATCTGCTCCAGCGGCTCCGCCTGTGCCGCGGGTTCGGACGAGCCCTCCCCGGTTCTGCTCGCGCTGGGAATCGAGCCCGCCGTCGCGCAGACCGCCGTGAGGTTCAGCTTCGATTCAACGGTGACGGCCGCCGAGCTGCAGGAAGCGGCGGCCGCGGTCCGCACCGCCGTCGGGAGCGTCCGGGCCCTCGGCCCAACTGGCTGGCAGTAGGGGCCGTTCTGAGCGCCCAAAACGGCCACTAACTGCGAGTCAGTTGGGTTGGTGCTCAGCGGTGCCGGGCGCGCCGGAAAATCCAGTGCCGCAGCAGCGTGAAGCGCACGGCGGTGGCGATGAAGCCGGACAGCGTCGTGGTCCACAGTTCGTCGGTGACGGTGGCGTCCGGGTTGAGCCAGTGCAGGACGCCCAGGCTGCCGCCGGTCAGCAGCAACGCCACCAGGATCACGATCAGCCCGTTGAGATGGTCGCGTTTCATCCGCTTGCGCTCGGTGATCTTGAATGTCAGGCGCCGGTTCAGGGCGGTGTTCAGCAGCGAGGTGAGGACAAGGGCCACCGCGTTGGCCAGCTGCGCGCCGATCCACGGACGGAGGAAGGCATACAGGGCCAGGGACGTAACGGTGCAGACGATCCCGACGCCGGTGAACCTGACCAGTTGCCGGACCAGCGGGTAACGGAGCATCCCGCGGTGCCGGCGGCGGGCCGGAGGAGGGACGACGGCGGGGGCAGCGGAGGACTGCTCGAGCTGGGCATCCATCCGGTCAGTACAGTTCGCCGACCGGGATCTCTACGGCAAGCCGGTTCGAGGGCCCGGCGAGGGGGCACGCCCACGCCTCGTTGTAGGCGCAGGAGGGATTGTAGGCAAAGTTGAAGTCCACCACGAACTCGGCCTCCGGTGCGGAGCCGCGGACGCCGTGGAAGGAGCCCTTGATGGTGTCCAGCAGGTAGCGGCCTGCCCCATAGGTGCCGCCCGGCTGCCCGGCGGTGGCGTCGCGGAACGGCACGAAAATGCCGCCGCCGTAGCCCTTGAGCTCCCAGACGGCCAGCTGGCCCAGCTCCGGCAGGTCGAAGGTGCCCAGCCGGACGAAGCGGACCAGGCCGTCGGTCCCGGTCTCAACGTTCATCTCCCGCCCGGCGCCCTCGCTGGTCAGCGGGATGTGGAAGCGGTAGATCGGGTCGTAGTCTGCCGTCTTGAGCCCGTCGAAGCGCGACTTGGCCTCCGCGGTCAGCGGCGAGGCGGGGTGCGTGCCGAACATCCGGTCCCGCTCATGACGCCAATAGGAATGCGCCTCGGCAGGGTCCTCGGCAGCGAGCTTCCGCACGGTGGCGTAGAGCGCAAAGGTCCGGAGCCGCCAGTCCGCGATGTCGAGCGCGGAGATGTCCGCCACGCTGTCCTGGTCCCCGGAATCCATTCCGTCAATATACTGTTCCGCCATGCCCCCAGCGTAGCCTCTTTCCGTGCGGCTATCTCAGGCGCCGATTGCCCCGCCGAGCCCCGCGCCCCGCGTCAGCTGCTCCGAAACACCGATCAGGAAGCACCGCACCGTCCCCCGGACGGGACTACGCTGACTCCATGACTCGGACGGCTATTTCCCTCGGGATCCGGACCGCCGCAATGCTGGCAGTCACCGCGGCGGTGCTTTCCGGCTGCAGCAGCGGGGGACAGGGAGCGCCGCTCTGGACCGCAGGCGGCAGCCCGGGCGCGAGCACGGCGACGGCCGAACCGTCCCCGGGCACCGCCTCACCGGGCGCGACGCCGGACCCCACAGCGTCAGGAACCGCCTCCGCGACGGCGCCGGCATCACCGGGTTCGACCGCGTCCGCCTGGAAAGTCTTCACCGATCCGGCCAAGAGCGTGAGCTTTGACCTCCCGGAGGAATGGATCGCCCAGTCCGTCCCGCCGGACCAGGGAAGCCTGCCCGGCGCGCTCAAGATCGAGGTCAAGGACGCCGAGGGCGGCTACCTCGCCACCCTCCAGACCGGCCTCCCGCCGCAGCCGGTCCCGGCGTGCCCGGACGATGCCGCCAAACCGTACGTGGTGGTCAGCAGTGTTCCTCTCGAGCTGCCGCACCGCGGGGGCGAGGGCCTGATCGACCCACGCGTGGTGTTCCGGGTGATCCAGGGCTACAAGTTCTTCGGCTCCTACGGCATCACCAACATGGTGGGCGGCGCCAATGGAAAGTCGTGCGGCCTGCAGAACGTGGTGCGGGGACCCGAGGGTAAGGGGGATTATTCATTCGGCGACGTGTCTGCGCTGAAGGTCTTTGCTCCTGACCAGAAAGTTGCTCCGGTGAAGTCCTTCGACACCCTCGACGAGGCGGCCAAATACGTCAAGCAAGGCTCCGAATTCGCCAACGTCCAGCGGATGCTAATGTCTCTGAAGGTCAAAAACTAGTACCGCCCGCCCCGCACACCGACGGGGCGGCGACGGCGGCCGGCCTGCCGTCATTCTCTTGCTAACCCACACCCCGGAGATACATGGAACGCTCTGTCGCTGCACGCCTGGCCTTCAAGACCGTGGCCGAGACCAAGGTTGCGCTGGCGGTCTCCGTGGCCCGCAACGCCGGATACAGCGGCTTCGAGGAAGCGCTCTCCGTGACGGCCGGCGGCGAGGACGTCGCCCTGACAGAGCTCTCGGACCATCACGGCGGCCGGTTCCACTACATGGAATTTGCTGAGCCCACCGAGGTGCTGGTGCAGTATTCCGCGACAGTCACCGGATTCGCGCTGCCGGAAGAACCGAGGCTGATGGAGCTGATCCGGTACGTGCGGCCGAGCCGCTATGCCGAGTCGGACCGGCTGCTGCCGACGGCGTACGCGGAGTTCGGCGGGTTGGCAGGCGAAGAGCTCCTGCACGCCGTGCGCAACTGGGTCTTCAGCGAGCTGCGGTACGTGAGCGGGTCCTCGCGGGGGACCGACGGTGCCGTTGAGACCTTGTTGCACCGACGCGGCGTGTGCCGGGACTACGCCCACCTGGCCATCGCGCTGCTCCGCTCCAAGAACGTGCCGGCCCGGCTGGCCGCGGTCTATGCGCCCGGGCTGAGCCCGATGGACTTCCATGCCGTGGCCGAGGCCCACCTCAACGGTGCATGGCAGATCATCGACCCCACCGGGCTGGCGCCGCGGGAGAGCATGCTCCGGATCACGGCCGGCCGGGATTCCTCGGACACGGCATTCCTGTCCACGGTGGGCGGCAGCCTGACCCTAAAGGAACTCCGGGTCACCGCCGTTGTCAACGGCGAGCTGCCGGAAGAGGATCCGGCGAAGCTCGTCGTTCTCCGCTAGGCGCATTACCTGGGCGGTCTGGCTTCTTAGCGTGCGGCCACCGAGGCCCGCAGCTTCTCGGTCAGCCGCAGCAGCTCCTGCTGTTCGGCCGTGCTGAGGGCCGGGCCCACGAGGGCGGCGATGTCGCGGACATGTTCCCGGCCTATCTGCTTCTGGAGATCCCAGCCGGCCTCCGTGAGTTTGATCAGCACTCCCCGTCCGTCGTCAGGGGCAGGCATCCGTTCCACGTAGCCGCGCTTTTCGAGCCGTTCGACGAGCCGGCTCAGGCTGGACTGGCTCAGCAGCACATGGTCGTTGAGCTCGTTCAGGCGCAGCCACCCGGACGGACAGCGGGAAAGCGTGAACAGTACGTCGTACTCGTTGACGGCGAGGCTCTTGAACGCCGGACCCGCCTGCAGCCGGCGCATCACGGCCACCTGGGCGCGGAACAGGGATTCCCAGGTCTCCGCGGCGAGGCGCAC
>JAODMA010000129.1 GCA_025464545.1 Arthrobacter sp.
ATGGTGCGGCCGACGACGTCGCGCATGATTTCGTTGGTGCCGCCGAAAATCGTCAGCAGCCGGGCGGCGAGGAAGGCCTGGGCCACCGGGTATTCCAGGATGTAACCGTAGCCGCCGTGCAGCTGGAGGCAGCGGTCAGTGATGGACTTGGCCCGCTCGGAGGCCCACAGTTTCGCCCGGGCAGCGGCGGCGGCGTCGAGCTCTCCGGCGTTGAAAGCCAGGATTGCCTGGTCCACATAGGCTTCGGTGACCTCGACCTCGGTAAGGATGTCGGCAAGTTCAAAGCGGCTGTTCTGGAAGTCGATGATCCGTTCGCCGAAAGCGTTGCGTTCCTTCGTGTAGCGGACCGTTGCGTCGTAGATGGCGCGGACGACCGCGGAGCTTGCGGTCGCGATGGCGAGCCGGCCCTGCGGGAGCTGTTCGGCCGCGTACTGCAGGCCCTTGCCTTCCTCGCCCACCAGGTCGGCGTGTGGGACGCGGACATTGTCGAAGAACAGCTCGGCCGTGTCCGAGGCCTTGAGGCCCATCTTGTCCAGCTGCTTGCCGGTGTTGTATCCCTCGCCCTTGCTAACCATAAAAAGGGAGAAGGAGTCGTGGTTTCCCCGCCCGGTGCTGCCGTCGGTCCGGGCGAGGACGAGGGAGGCATCGCCGGAGATGCCGTTTCCGATGAAAGTCTTCTGGCCGCTGATCAGCCATTCGTCGCCGTCGCGCACCGCCTTGGTTCGGATGCCGCGCAGATCCGAGCCGGCCCCTGGCTCGGTCCATGCGATGGAAGTGACAATTTCGCCGGAGACCATGCCCGGCAGCCAGCGGCCCTTGAGGTCATCGGAGCCGTAGGCCAGTAGGTGGGGGAGGACCATGTCATCATGCAGGTGGAAGGCGAGGCCCACCGCGAGGTGGTTGCTCTTGGCGAATTCCTCGTCCAGCACGGCCCGGAAACGGTAGTCGTCCATGCCCAGGCCGCCGAACTCTTCCGGCACCGCCAGGCCCAGCAGGCCCTGCTCGCCGGCCGCCGTCCACAGCTCCCGGGACATCATGTGGTCGTTGTCCCACTGGGCGTAATGCGGGGCGACGGCCCGCGCATTGAATTCTGCAGCCATCTCACGGAACATCTCGTGGTCTTCTTCAAAGAGCGTGCGCTTCATTGCAGTCCTTCCGTTGACAGGTCCTTGGACGACACTGGACAGACAACAAAGGCCGCACCGGATATCCGGTACGGCCTTCGCCTAAGGTCGGACAATTAAGCCGTCCTTCATGAGGGTGAGCGACGGGGGTTGAACCCGCGACCTCCTGGACCACAACCAGGCGCTCTGCCAACTGAGCTACGCCCACCATGTGCCCCGCCATGCCCTCCGGCGAACCGGCTGGCTGAAAAGGCAACGACAAATAGCTTACCTGCTGTTCCGGGCAGCTTTGGCCACTTTTCGTGTTTTCGGAGAAAATTTCCGGAAAACGTGGCGCAGATTACCTCGGAGCCTACTCGGCCGGGCCTGCTTCGGGCGTCGCCATGACCTTTTTGGCGATCTGCTGCGCCGTGGCGCTGTCCGGTCCGGGGGCAGGAACAAAGACGGCCTCGCGGTAGTAGCGCAGTTCGTCGATCGAATCCTTGATGTCGCCGAGGGCCCGGTGCCCGCCAAGCTTGGCCGGGGATTGGAAGTAGGCCCGCGCGAACCAGCGCCGGGACAGTTCCTTGATGGTGCTCACGTCGATGACCCGGTAATGCAGGTGTTCCACGAGCTCCGGCATGTCCCGGACCAGGAAAACGCGATCGGTTCCCACCGAGTTGCCGCCCAGCGGTGCTTTCTTGGGATCCGGCACCCACTTCTTGATGTAGTCCAGCACGACGGCCTGGGCCTCTTCCATGGTCTTGCCGTACGGCAGTTCCGCCAGCAGCCCGGATCGGGTATGCATGTCGCGCACGAAATCGCCCATCTGGGCCAGCGCGGCGTCATCCGGCTTGATGACGACGTCGACGCCGTCGCCAAGGATGTTGAGCTCGGAGTCGGTCACCAGGGCGGCCACCTCGATGAGGGCATCGTTCGTGGTGTCCAGGCCGGTCATTTCGCAGTCGATCCAGACGATGCGTTCGTTAGTTATAGGCACGCGCCCAGCCTACCGTTTCGTCGTCCTGGAGCTGTCCGATGCTAGGATTTCGGGTACGCGGCTGTCGAAGTTTTTCGTCATCGCGCGTGCCCCCGGGCCGGGTCACCCGGCCGCCTGCGGGCGGATACAAGCCCCACGACAGATTGGACCATCCTGAGATGACGGCGCCTGTACCTGCGACGGGGAATGTGGTCGAAGGTACGTCCCCCTCGGCAGTTGTGGCTGATGTGGACAACGCCCGTTCCCCGCTGCTGGCGGGATTCATCGGATCAATGTTCATGGCGGTTGGCTCGCTCGGCGTCGGCTGGCTCGCACCGGCCTCCGAACTCCGCAGGGTTCCGCTGTTCATCTGGATGCGCACCGAAGCCCTGGGCGTCGCCCTCTGCATCGTTCTTCTGGCTGTCGGGGGAATGCTTCTGGTCCGTTCCTGGCTGCGGCTGGGTCAGCGCGTGCGGGTCTGGGGCGCCGAGGCCCGCAAGGCCACGCTCCAGGCAGTGGTGGCCTGGGGGCTGCCCCTGATGTTCTCCGTCCCGCTGTTCAGCCGGGACGTATATGCCTATATCGGTCAGGGCCGCCTGATGGTGGAAGGCTTCAATCCCTACGAAAACGGCATTTCCGCGCTGTCCAACTACTTCCAGCTCGGCGCGGACAAGATGTGGACCGAGGCGCCTGTTCCGTACGGCCAGCTCTTCCTGTGGATCGAGCAGTTCGTTGTCTGGTCCACGAACGTGCATCCGGAAGGCAGCATCATGCTGTTCCGGCTCGCCGCGCTGGCCGGCATCATCCTGTGCATAATCTACGTACCCAAGCTTGCCGTGCTGCATGGCGTGAATCCGCACCGCGCGCTGTGGCTGACCGCGGCCAACCCGCTGTTCCTCACCAACTTCATCGCCAGTGTCCACAACGATGCGTTGATGATCGGGCTTGCCCTCGCCGGCTTGTATTACTGCGCCACCCGACGGGTGATCCTGGGGCTGGTGCTCGTCACACTGTCCATCTCCGTCAAGCCGATCACGATCGTGTTCCTGCCGTTTATCGGCCTGCTCTGGGCTGGCAAGGACGCCAGCTGGCCCCGCAAGTTCGTCTACTGGGCGCTCACGGCCGGGATCAGCCTGGCGCTGCTCTACGCGATGAGCCTGGTCAACGGGTTCGGCTTCGGCTGGATCAACGGCCTGTCGGCCCCGGGCAGCATCTGGATCTGGTACGCCCCGATCGGCCTGCTCGGCCTCGTCGTCGCCTCGATCTCGAATGCCTTCGGCCTCGACGGCTGGGGACTCGCCAAGTGGGTATACGACGCCGGCAAGCTGCTTGCCGTGGGAATTGTTGCCTGGCAGATCTTCCGCGGGGACCACGACCGCCTGATGCGCCGCCTGACGCTTGCGTTCGCCGCCGTCGTCGTTCTGGCCCCAATGATCCAGTCTTGGTACGTCGTCTGGCTGATTCCGCTGTTTGCCGTTACCGGCATCCGCGATGACTGGCAGGTCAAGGCGCTGTACTTCATCGTCTCCTTCTTCATGGTGTACGCGATCTCGGACCAGCTGGAGGTCTTCCCCTACCTCCAGACGGCCGACCTCGGCCTCGCCCTGGCGCTGGCCCGCAATGCGGCAGCGATCATTGCGCTGCTGTTTGCCCTGTACCTGATCTTCCTCGATCCGAAGACCAAGCTGCTGTTCAGCAAGCCGGAGGAGCCGGTCACCACCAGGCCGGTCATCTAGACCCGCCCGCATCCAGACCCGCCTGCCCGGTCTCAGCGCGGCAGTTTCCGGAGTGCTTCCGCGATTGAGAGCGGACTGAGCCCGGCGCGATGCCGTTCCACAAAGGTGCGGACCCAGTCCGGATCCGTCGTGGAATAGTCCCGCAACGCCCAGCCGATCGCCTTCCGGATGAAGAACTCCCGATCGAAAAGATTGGCCTCGATGACATCTCCGAGCAGGGCTCTGTCCGTGGCGGACTTGGCGCCGAGCTGCGCGGTGATCGATGCGCGCCGGATCCAGAAGTCACCGTCCGTGCTCCAGCGGCGCAGCACCGCCGCCATCTCCGGCCGGTGGGCCTGCAGCAGTCCTCTCAGCCGGTGCGACACGCCGTCCACGAGATCCCACCAGGCGCCGCTGCGGATGATTTCCTCATACACCCGGCAGCATGCTGAGTTGGCCGGCCGCGAGGCGGAGCCCTGTCAGGTCGATGGCGGCATACCGTTCCTCGCGCCAGGCGGCGCTGCGCCAGAGCTCCAGCACGGTCAACATCAGCTCTTCCAGCGAGGTTGGCGGCAGCTCCCTGGCGGCGGCCGTCACGATCCGGCGGACCGCCGGAACCCGCACGCCCAGCGAAGGCATCTCCGATTTCATGTACGCCTGTGCTCCGGCGGCCCGGGCAGGATCGGCCGTGGCACGCAGCTCCGAACGGATAGCTGCGATCAGTTCAGCGTTGGCCATGAGGCAACTTTAGCCACAGCCCGGGTGGCTCTAGAGTTGGAGCCATGTCGATGATTAAGACTCCAGCCGAAATTGCCCTGATGCGCGAGGCGGGCAGGGTGGTCGCGAATACCCTGGCGAAGGTCCGCAATGCCGCCGCGATCGGGGTCTCCCTGAAGGAACTGGACACCGTGGCCGCGGCGTCGATCGCCGAAGCCGGCGCAACCCCGGCCTTCCTGAACTACAAGCCGCGCTGGGCGTCGGTGCCGTTCCCCGGGGTCATCTGCACGAGCATCAACGACGCCGTGGTGCACGGCATTCCCAACGACTACCGGCTCCAGGACGGCGACCTGCTGAGTGTCGACTGCGGCGCCTTCCTCGACGGCTGGTGCGGCGACGCGGCCATCAGCTTCATCGTGGGGACGCCGGACCCCGTGGACCGGGAGCTGATTGACGCCACGGATGCCGCCCTGGCCCGGGGCATCGACGCCGCCCGGATCGGGAACAAGATGGGCGACCTGGGTTACGCGATCGGCGGTGCGTCACGCCGTGCCGGCTATGGCCTCCTGGCCGACCATGGCGGCCACGGGATCGGCAAAACGATGCATGCCGAGCCGCATGTCCCTAATGACGGCAGGCCGGGCCGCGGCATCAAGCTGACCGAGGGGCTGGTCATCGCGATCGAGCCGATGCTGATCCTCGGGGGCAATGATGACTATTTCCACGACGAGGACGAATGGACCCTTCGCTCGGCTAACGGGCGTCGCGCGGCCCACAGCGAGCACACCGTGGCGATCACGGCGGACGGTCCGGTCATCCTGACCCTGCCCTAGGCAGGGTCTAGAGAGAGAATGTGTTGGCTGCCGGCGCTACTTTAGCGGCGGCCGCTGGTCCTGACCCGTTGCCGGTGGGCGGCGAGCCGGAGCTGGATGATGCGCGCGGCGCCGGCGATGGCCACCAGCGCCCCGCCCCCGACGGCGGCGATGAACAAGGCGATGCCCAGGGCGACAGCCCCCTGCAGGCCAAAGAATTTCACCTGGACGTAGTCCTGGTTCTGAAGAATGAACGCAATCAGCAGAATCAGCACCACCAGGGCGCTGGCGACCGCAACCCAGACCATTCCCGCCCGGGTGACCCGGCGTGGTTCCGGTGCGCCGACGGAGTCCGAGCTATCCGTACTGGACCTTCCGGCGGGACCATCCGCTGCGGCCACGCTGTCCCTGGGCGGCGCCCCCGCCGATCCGGTCGCCAGCCCAGGATCCGTCCCGGCGGATGAGTCCTGGTCGACGTACCCGTCCTCGGCGTAGCCGGAGGTTCCGGCCGTTTGCGGCTGGTGCGCGGAGGCGGGCTCATTGGGGTCGAATTCTCGGGGTGTCTGGGTCATGGCGGGCGTACCTTTCACGAGTCGTCCCGCCGAGCGGGAAGAGCGGCTCGACGCCGATGCGGCGTCCGTTGCGGCAGCGGCCGGGTTCTTCCGGTCCCTACCTGTCTCTTCAATAGTAAGCCTGCTGATGATGATCGGAGCGCGGCATTGCATCAACGGCGCGCCTGACGCAGGCGCTTGCAACACATCTGCATCGGTGCGTCGTGATCACGGCGTCGATCAGAAGCGGCCGGCGGCAGCCCGCGTCGGCCCGCGTCGGCCCGGTACCGAATCCTTGCCGCTGTTGGCACTCCTGATGCGGCGGCATAAAGTCGCTGCCATCTGGCCCTCGAGGATGCACCAGCCGGCCACCAGCGTGCGAAGTTGGAGCATTACGGCGAGACACTGTTTCTGGTGCTGCGCCCCGCCCGATATCTGGACGATGTGGAAAAGGTCGAGTTCGGGGAGATCCACGTCTTCAGCGGTGCGGATTTTGTCGTGCCGGTCCGCCGCGCCGGATCTCCAGATCTAGCCCGGGTCCGGCGACGGATGGAATCCGACCCCGGCTTCCTGGCGCTCGGGCCGGAGTCGTGCTCTACGCGATTCTTGACCAGGTGGTTGACGAGTACGAGCCGGTAACCGCCCGGCTGGAAAATGACGTCGACGAGATCGAAGACGATCTCTTTGCGGCTGACCCGGGCGTGTCCCGCCGTATCTACGAGCTTTCGCGGCTGGTCATCATGTTCCAGCGTGCGACGGCCCCGCTGACGGCAATCCTGCAGACCTTGATGGCGGAGTCGCGCAGCCGCCACCCCGGGACCGAATTACAGGACCACTTCAGGGACGCGTTGGACCACGTGCTGCGGCTAAGTGAACGGATCACGGCTTTCCGCGCCCTGCTGCAGAATGCCTTGGCGGTCAACGCGGCGCTCGTAGCGCAGCAGCAGAACGACGAGATGCGGTTGCTGACGGAGTCGAGGCCCTTGAGCGAGTTAAGTGCCCGCCGGTGGTGAGGTACCGGCGGGCTATGCAGTTGTCTATTCAGTTTTGCTACCCGTGCAGCAAGTCTGTGGTTCCTCAACCGTTGTCTGCGCACGGCGCGAGCTGCTAAGAAATGGTCAGTTCGCGCTCACTCCCTGCCAAAATAAAACCCGCAGCTTGCAACAACAAAGATAGTGCCTC
>JAODMA010000162.1 GCA_025464545.1 Arthrobacter sp.
TTGGTGCGCATCTTCTTCAGCGCCTCCTTGTGTTCGACGCCGAAGCGCTGCTCCTCGTCCACGATCACGAGGCCGAGGTCCTTAAAGCCGAAGTCCTTGGACAGCAGCCGGTGCGTGCCGATCACCACGTCCACGGACCCGCTCTTGACGCCCTCGGCGGTTTCCTTGGCCTCCTTGCCGCTCTGGAAGCGGGACAGCGGCTTCACCACGAGCGGGAAGCCGGAGAACCGTTCGGTGAAGGTCTCGTAGTGCTGCTGGGCGAGCAGGGTGGTGGGCACCAGCACGGCGACCTGTTTGCCGTCCTGGACGGCCTTGAACGCGGCCCGGACCGCGATCTCGGTCTTGCCGTACCCGACGTCGCCGGAGATCAGCCGGTCCATCGGGATCTCGCGCTCCATGTCGGCTTTGACCTCGTTGATGGTGGTCAGCTGGTCCGGGGTCTCCACGTAGGGAAAGGCCTCCTCGAGCTCCCGCTGCCACGGGGTGTCCGCGCCGAAGGCGTACCCGCGGGAGGCCATCCGGGCCGAGTACAGCCGGATCAGTTCGCCGGCAATTTCCTTGACGGCCTTGCGGGCCTTGGACTTGGTGCTGGCCCAGTCCGCGCCGCCCATCTTGCTCAGGGCCGGGGTGTCCCCGCCGACGTAGCGGGTGACTTGGTCCAGCTGGTCGGTGGGCACAAACAACCGGTCCCCCGGGGCCCCGCGCTTCGAGGGGGCGTATTCGAGGACCAGGTATTCGCGCACGCCGTCGCCTCCGCCGGCCACCTTGCGCTGGATCAGTTCCACGAACCGGCCGATGCCATGCTGTTCATGCACCACGGAGTCGCCGGCCACGAGCTGCAGCGGATCGACGGCGTTCCGACGCTTGGAAGGCATCCGGCGCATGTCCTTGGTGGAGCCGGCGGAGGTCCGCCCCAGCAGGTCCGCCTCGGTCAGCAGCGCAAGTTTGAGCGGATCCAGGACAAAGCCGCGTCCGACGGCGGCCGTGGTCACCTCGATCAGCCCGGCCTGCGGGTCGTCGTCGAGCGTTTCCACCCGGGCACAGGGGATGTCGCTCTCGTGGAAGAGTTCCGCGAGGCGCTGGGCCGGGCCGGGCCCCCCGGTGACCACCACGATCCGCCACTGGTCCCGGACGCGGGAGCCGATGAACTCCATCATTTCCGCGACGTCGCCCTGGTAACCCCGGGGTTCCCGGGCGTGCAGGTTGATCACGTCGACGTCGGGCAGCAGCTCTTCGTCGGTGGCCAGCGAGGTGATGGACCACCAGGAGACCCCGTGGGCGAGGGCCGCGGAGCGGGTCTCGGTCAAGGAGCGGAAGCTGGCGGAGTGCAGGGCTTCGGACGCCTGGGACGTCAAATCCAGAGGTGCCGTGCCGCCGTCGGACGCCGTCGACCACGCAGCCTCGAGGAATTCCTCATTGGTGGCGGCGAGGTCGTGGGCCCGGGTGCGGACCTTTTCCGGCTCGATCACGACCGCGATGGAACCGGCCGGGAGCTGGTCCAGGAAGGGGACCATGGCATCCACCAGCACCGGGGCCAGGGATTCCATACCTTCGACGGCGATCCCGCCGGCAATCTTCTCCAGCATGTCCGCGGCGGCCGGGAGCTGGGGCTTCAGTGTTGCGGCGCGGGACATGACGGAGGGGGTGATAAGGATTTCGCGGCAGGGCGGGGCGTGGAGTTCTGTGGGGTGCTGCAGGCCGGGTGCGGTCAGCGAGCGCTGGTCGGCGACGGCAAACCAGCGCATCTGGTCCACTTCGTCGCCAAAGAACTCGACCCGGATGGGGTGGTCCTCTGTGGGCGGGAAAACGTCGAGCATGCCGCCGCGGACCGCGAACTCACCGCGGCGGGTCACCATGTCCACCCGGGCGTACGCGGCGTCGGCGAGGCTCTTGACGACGCTGCTGAAGGGGGCTTCCTGGCCCACCTTGAGGGTGACCGGCACCAGTTCGCCCAGGCCCGCCACGATCGGCTGGACGACGGCGCGCACGGGGGCGACGACGACGCGCAGGGCGCCGCTCGTGGCAGTTTCGGGGTGGGCGAGCCGCCGCAGCACCGACAGGCGTCGGCCGACGGTGTCCGAGCGGGGTGAGAGCCGCTCGTGCGGGAGCGTTTCCCAGCTGGGGAATTCGGCGACGGCATCCGCCGGCAGGAAGGCGCGCAGGGCCTCGGTCAGGTCCTCGGCTTCGCGGCCGGTCGCGGTGACGGCGAGAACCACGGGCGCCCCGCCCGCTGCCGCACTGGCTGTTTCTTTGGCTGATTCCCGGGCTGTTTCTTTGGCCAACGCCCTCAGGCCGTCGGCCATTTCCGCGAGCAGGACGGACCTCATCCCGGCCGGTGCGCTGATCTGATAGTCCTCGCTGCGGGCGGCGAACGCGCGGGCCGCCTCAACCTGGATCCGGGCATAGTTCCGGTCTTCGGCGAGGACGCGGCGCAAACCGGTGAGAGAGGGGCCGTTGAGGCTCATAACTGTCGCTCCTGATGGGATCACGGGGATGCAGGCAACACAAATACCCGAAATTCGTGAGAATCCCGGGTGGTCCAAGCCTACAACGCAGCCGGGAAGGGGACCGCACCCGCCGGTCACCCAGCCGGCCTGCTGCCCGCCTGCGGCCGGGGCTAGGCTGGCAGGACGGAGCGGGGGCCAGCAGTCCGCAGCCGCCGCCGCTCCGAATCGCAGGTATGCGCAATGACAAGGAGCCTCCCATGAACGGCACGCCCCAGGACCCGGCACCCGGTTCGAAGACCGTGCTGGTCACCGGCGCCACCGGCTACATCGGCGGCCGGCTGGTCCCCCGGCTGCTGGAGGCCGGGCACACCGTCAAGGTGCTGGTCAGGACGCCGGCCAAGATCGCCGGAGTGCCGTGGCTGGAGCAGGTGGACGTAGTCCAAAGCAGCCTCGACGACGGCGCGGCGCTCCGCGAGGCGCTGGACGGCGTCGACGTCCTCTACTACCTGGTCCATTCCATGGCGACCGGATCGGGGTTCGAGTCGAAGGAAAAGGCGATGGCGGAAACCGCCGCCACAGCCGCCGCCGCTGCCGGTGTGGGCAGAATCGTCTACCTCGGCGGACTGCACCCGACCCACACGGAACTGTCCACGCACATGCGGTCCCGGGAGGCCGTGGGTAAGGTCTTCCTCGAGAGCCCGGTGGACGCCGTCGTGTTCCAGGCCGGTGTGGTCATCGGCTCGGGTTCGGCCTCGTTCGAGATGATCCGGCACCTGACCGAGACCCTGCCGGTCATGCCGGCCCCGAGCTGGGTACGGAACAAGATCGAAGCCATCGCCGTGCGCGACGTGCTGCACTACCTGCTCGGTGCCGCGTCGCTGGACGGCAAGGTTGACCGGACCTTCGACATCGGCTCGCGCCAAGTACTCAGCTATGCCGGAATGATGAACGAATACGCCGCCGAGGCCGGGCTCCCCCGCCGCTGGGTCCTCGCCCTCCCCGTCCCGGCCCCCAAGCTGGCCGGGCTGTGGGTGGCTCTAGTGACACCGATTCCGCTGTCCATGTCCCTGCCGCTGGTCGAATCCCTGCAGCACGACGCCGTCTCGCGGGAGCACGACATCGATGCCCACATCCCTCAGCCCCTGGGCGGCCTGACCCCCTACCGGCGCGCGGTGGCACTCGCCCTGGGGAAGGAACGCGACGGGCAGGTGGAAACCACCTGGGCCAGTGCCGGCGCGGACGCCGATCCCCTTCCCTCCGACCCGGACTGGGCCGGTCACCGCGTCTACCTCGACGAACGCACCTACACCAGCCCGGTGGACCCCCAGCACGTCTGGACCATCATCGAAGGCATCGGCGGGCGCAACGGCTGGTACTCGCTGCCGCTGGCCTGGCGCGTCCGCGGCTGGCTGGACAAGCTCACCGGCGGGGCGGGCCTGCTGCGCGGCCGCCGGCACCCGCGCCTGCTGGCCGAAGGGGAAGTGGTCGACTGGTGGCGTGCCGAGCGGATTGAGCGCGGCCGGCTGCTCCGGCTGCGTGCCGAAATGCGGGCGCCTGGCCGGGCCTGGCTCGAACTCTCGGTGGAGCCCGACGGCAGCGGCAGCCGCTACCGTCAGCGGGCGATCTTTTTCCCCAAGGGCCTCAGCGGACGGCTCTACTGGCTGGCCGTGTTGCCTTTCCACAGCCTGATCTTCCCCGCCATGTCACGGAATATCACGGCCGCCGCCCGGGACCTGCAGGCACTCGAATCGGAGTCAGCCGGGCACACCAGTAGGATATTGGGAGCCCGAATCGTCCGGAACAACTGCTTTGGAGACCCCATGCCCTTGACTGCATCCACCACGCTGCCCCACAGTGTTGACCGCGTGACCGCTGTTTTCGTCAACGAGGAATTCCTGCGCCACACGAGCGAATACGTCGGCGGAACGCTGGAGTCCTTCGCCGTGGACGGCGACACAGCCGGCGCATTTGTCACCACGGTCGTCCGGACCATCCCCACCACCCGGATGCCGGAAATCGCCCGCAAGTTCGTTGGTGAAAGCCTGAAGGTGACCCAGGTCGAAACCTGGGCTGCCCCCGCCCCGGACGGTTCGCGCCAGAGCAGCATCTCGATGAAGGTCGCCGGCGCACCGCTGGACGTCAACGCGGTCCAGCGCCTCGTCTCCGTGGACGGCAGCACCCGGGTCGAGCTCGAAGGCACCGTCACCTCTTCGGTGCCGTTCCTGGGCGGCAAGATCGCCGAAGCCGCCGAGCCCATGGTCGGCAAGGCCCTGAACATCCAGGCACAGCAGGCCCAGGCCTGGCTCGAAAGCCACTAGCAGCGTGGCGCTTCCCGTTTTTCCGGCAATCGTCCTGAGTGTCGCCGGTGTCTGGTCCCTCGGCGTCTGGCCGAAGTTCCTGCGCAGGGTGATGAAGGACCCTCGG
>JAODMA010000190.1 GCA_025464545.1 Arthrobacter sp.
CGTCGGAACCGGCGCGGGCGGTACGGCCCGAGCGGTGCAGGTAGGCCTTGTGCTCTGTGGGCGGATCCACGTGGATGACCAGCTCGACGTCGTCGACGTGGACGCCGCGGGCGGCGACGTCGGTGGCGACCAGGACGCGGACCTCACCGGAGGAGAACTCGGCCAGGTTGCGGTCACGGGCATTCTGCGAGAGGTTGCCGTGGAGATCGACGGCTGGGATGCCGGCG
Source organism: Arthrobacter sp. (assembly GCA_025464545.1). Lineage (GTDB taxonomy): Bacteria > Actinomycetota > Actinomycetes > Actinomycetales > Micrococcaceae > Arthrobacter. The sequence goes on from JAODMA010000190.1 coordinate 228, forward strand.
TCGGTCAGGGTCTTGGCCAGCTTGCGGGCGTGGTGCTTGGTGCGCATGAAGAGCACGCGGCGGCCGGCGCCCGAGGCGAGCTCGACGATCAGCTGCTTCTTGACGGTCTGGTCGTTGACGACGAGCACGTGGTGTTCCATCGTGGTCACCGCGGCCTGTGATTCGTCCACGGCGTGGGTCAGCGGGTTGGACAGGTAACGCTGGACGATCTTGTCCACGCCGTTGTCCAGGGTGGCGGAGAACAGCAGACGCTGGCCCTGGCTGGGGGTCATGTCCATGAGCTTCTTGACCACCGGCAGGAAGCCGAGGTCGGCCATGTGGTCGGCCTCGTCCAGGACGGTGATCTCGACACCTTCGAGGGTCAGGATGCGCTGGCGGATCAGGTCCTCCAGGCGGCCCGGGCAGGCGATGACGATATCGACGCCGGCACGCAGGGCCTTTTCCTGGCGTGCCTGGGAGATACCGCCGTAGATCACAGTCGTGTTCAGGCCCATGGCCTTGGCCATCGGCTCGATGGTGGCGTTGATCTGCGTCGCCAGCTCCCGGGTGGGAGCGAGGACCAGGCCCATGGGGCGTCCCGGCTTGCGGAAGTGCTTGGCTTCCCGCTCGGCGAGTCGTGCCACAAGCGGGATGGCGAAGGCAATGGTCTTGCCGGATCCGGTGCGGCCGCGGCCCAGGACGTCACGGCCGGCCAGCGTGTCCGGGAGGGTCTTGACCTGGATGGGGAACGGCTCCACGATCCCCTGGGCGGTGAGGGTGTCGGCGAGGGCCTTGGGCGTGCCGAGGGCAGCAAAAGTAGTCATATGTTTCAAAAGGTCTTTCAGGCGGTATCCATGCGGATATCGGCCCCCGGTGCCGGTTGGCCCAGGGGTTCGCCGAAGAAAAGTCAGGTGATCAACCGGGCCGCTACCAACCTTGCGGCAGTGGCGGCCGGGACCAAATAGAACGCGTTCATCGACGCAGGATGTGCCTCTCACATGAAAAAAACCCACTCCCTGCGGGCAGATTCCGGAGGAACCAGCAGGGGAACCGGTTGATGAACCGGAACCGGTCAATCAAGACCATTGTGGGCATCACTGCACATCAAGTTCCATCAGTCTACCATCCGGGCAGACCTACCCCCGCTTCCGGCCGCATGGCCCCCGCCAGAGCCGGCGCCGCACCGGATCCTGTCGTCGCGATCGTCGCGGCGGGCGCCGCGGTTTCGGCCGTCGCAGTTCTGCGCGGAGAGGTCTCCGCCGGAGCCGACGCGCGGAGGATGACCAGCGCCTCGACGTCGATCAGCCTTCGGGCACCGGTCCTCGAGTCCACGATCCAGAACAAATCCATCGACGCAACTGTCTGGTTGACCCATCCGCGGTGGAACAGCTTGCCGTTGTGCCACGCTTCAATCTCGTCCCCCACCGACAGCTCCGAGCTCGAATGGACCCGCCGTGTCTCCTCTGCAGCCATGGCCTGCCCCTTTCCCCTGATCCTGCGTTTCTGTTATGCGTTCAGCTTCTCGTTGAATCGTTTCGGCGGCGTTTCCGCGCGGTGATTTCTTCGTGTCCTTTCAGCGGGCGGCCTGCCACAATGTGGGAACCAGCGGAAGGAGAACTATGACCGAGCACCAGCACCATGCCGGCGGATCGGACGAGGGCACGGCTGCGCAGCTGTGGGACGAGAGATACGCCAGCCGGCCCAAGGTCTGGAGCGGGCTGCCCAATCCGCAACTTGTGGCCGAAGCATCGGGGCTGACGCCCGGCCACGCCCTCGATCTGGGTTGCGGCGAGGGCGCCGACGCCATCTGGCTCGCGAGCCAGGGCTGGTCCGTGACGGCACTGGATGTCTCCGCCGTCGCGCTTGAGCGGGCGGCCGCGCATGCCAGCGAAACAGGGGTCAGCGAGAACATTGAATGGGTGCAGCAGGACCTGGCGGCCTGGGTGCCGGAGCGGCAGTACGACCTGGTCAGCGCCCAGTTCCTGCACTCGACTCTGTTGCCGTGGCAGCAGGCCCTGAGCCTGGCCGCCGCCGCCGTGCGGACCGGCGGTACCCTGATCATCGTCGGCCACCACCCCGAGGGGCTGCCGACCTGGGGAAACCACCACTCGGCCGAGAAGTACTTCACTGCCGAGGAGGTGGCGCGGGAACTCGGAATCGAGGCACCCGAGTGGCAGCTCGACGTTCTGGACAGCCGCCTACGAAGCGCGACCGGGCCGGACGGTGAGCCCGCAGAGCTGACCGATGCGGTGCTGCGCGCCACCCGCCTCGCCGCGCACTGAGCTCAACTGACGCCGGCTTCGGCGCGTGCCGGCGGACCGTTGCACCGGCCGTTCGTGCCTGGCCGGCCCGGCCGCGGGCGTCGGGTCCGCTACGTGCCGGGCGTCTGGCTCGCTGCTCGCGGGGCGTTGGGGTCAGCTGCCGCCGGTCGTCGGGCTCGCTACGCGCGGGGCGACCAGGAGGGCGACGACCCCAAGCGTCGCGGTGAGCGCGAAGGCCCCGGCGAAGGAGGCCGCCGCCGTCGAAAAAGCGGCAAAGACAATTCCGGTGGCGGCAAGGGCCAGCGCCCCGCCGAGGGAATCGGAAATCGACATGGCCGAGCTGTTGAAGCCTTCGGTGTCCTTGGTGGACAGGGCGAGCGTCATCACGCTGAGGCGCGGATACAGCAATCCCATGCCCCCGCCGGCAGACACCCAGGCGGCGATGACCACGGCTGCCGGCCAGCCCAGCACAGTGGTCAGGAGGGTAAGCACGACGGCGCCGAGCACCATCCCGGCCCCGATCAGGACGGCGCGACGGTGATTCAGCCGTGGCCCCAGCCTGCCCTGGATCCCGGAGCCGGCGGCCCACGCCAGCGCTCCCCCGGTGAGGGTAAGGCCGGCAAAGGTCGGTGAGAAGGCGTACTGTTCCACCAGCAGATACGGCAGGTAGACCTCCGTCCCGAAGAATGCCGCCCCGACCAGCCCTCGGGTGAGGATTACGCTCGGGAGCCCCCGGCGTGCGGTGAGCGTGCCGCTGGGCACGAGCGGGCGTACGGCCACGAGCGC
>JAODMA010000224.1 GCA_025464545.1 Arthrobacter sp.
CGCAGCAGATAGTGGGCGATGACGCGGTCCACCGGACTTTCTCCGACCAGGGCCAAAGCGGAGGCAGCTATGGAGGAGACGTAGATCTGCCGTGCCTCGACGCTGACTCCGACGACTCCGGTAAGGACAAGCATCACCGGTACACGCCTGCCGTGGGCAAGGGCACGGACGGCCGCCCCGGCTACCCTCGCTTCGGCGCCGGCGATTTCCTCGTTGGGGGGCAGCGTGACTTGTACGATTCCGCTGTCGAGGACGCGCACCCCGATAGGGCCGGCCACACCGGCGGTTCCCGCCACACCTGCGATCCCCACGACGCCGGCCGTCGCAGCACCGGCCATCACGACGCCGGTGATCGTCTCAGGACCAGGCGCCGCAGGCGAAGCGGCCGACGCCGGATCTTCCGGGAGCCGTTCATCGGGCGCGGTGAGGGCTTCAACTGTCATCGGACGGCAGTTCCACGGCGTCGGTCCCCGAAGGCAGTCGCTGCATCTGGACGCGGCGAGGCTAGCTGATCAAACATTTCGTCCCCATAGACTACGAAATCGGCAACCCGGCATGCGCTAGAGACTGCTCGCGCACGAGCCACCGGAACATTCCGGTGCGTGCCCTCATGATAATGCAAGCCCACACGCTTGTGAGGCATACGACACCAAACGTTGCGCGGCTGTCATCAGGCGGGTCGCACTCGGTCACCCGACCGTTGGGTTCAGGATGCGATCGGCATTGCAGCGGAGGCACCCACGAACCCCTGCTCCGGCCGGGCTACGCCGGCGCGGCCCCACTCCGCACACGCTGCCGCGCCGCGACCGCACTCCGTACGCGCTGGGCGACCACCAGGCCCGCTGCAGCCATGCCGATGGTAATCGGGTACCCCATCAGCCGCTCCAGGGTTCCCGGCTCCGGCACCGCCATCCGAGTCATTCCACCCGTGATGACCGCACCCAGGGACACGCCGCCGCAGGCCAGAATGAACCAGCCCAGCGCCGTCTGCCGGACCCAGAGCCAGCCCAGGACCAGCAGGGCCAACGCCCCGGCCACGAAATACATCACCGCCCCCACGCCATGCCAGCCGGACCCTGCATCCTCGGGCACCAGGCCCACAATGACCGTGCCGGCCCCGGCGGTGGAACTGAGCAGTCGCGCAGCCAGAGCGGTGCGCGACTGCGAGCGCCGACCCGGGCTCAGCAGGATCCGGGCGCCTGCGCGCGCGGCGACACCGATCAGGGCCGAACTCAAGAGCACAGCCCCGACCATCATCCCGACGCCCTGCACCACAAACGAGGCGTTCATCAGCAGGTGGGCGGGTGAGCACACGTCCCGGCCGTCGAACACACCGCAGCCCACGGCGCCGAGATCGCTGATGTAGTCCGTCCGGCGGCTGTAGGGTTGCTGCCCCGTCCACGCTCCAATCACGGCCGCCTCGGCCACGAAATACTGCAGCACGCTAAGCAGGGCGAGTGCTCCAATGTAGAACCTGGTGGACGCCACATCCGGGATGTAGAGGATGTCTTCCGATGTGGCCGAGCCTGGGGCTGTCATGCCAAGAGCGTAGTACGGGCGCTCACCTTGTATGCTTAGATCCGTGCCCGAACGGGCCGGCCAACGGCCGGTCAGCGCGGACGCCCCGCCCTCGTAGCTCAGTGGATAGAGCACGGCTCTCCTAAAGCCGGTGTCGTTGGTTCGATTCCAATCGAGGGCACTTGAATTCGCCAGCATCGGGCACCGCTCCGGACTTCGACCTTCGCGCCTACCTGCAGGGCAACTGGAGCGTGGATCGAACCCTGCTGGACCGGTCCACCGGCGCCCGCGGAACCTTCACCGGCGTCGTGCGCTACAGTGCGGTGACCGGTCCGGACGACGACGGCGTCCTCCACTTCCGTGAGGAAGGCACCGTTGTCTGGACGACTTCCGGCGGCGCGCCGTTCACCGCACCGGCCAGCAGGGAGTATCTGCTCCGCCCCTCCGGTTCCCGCGACACGATGGACATGTTCTTTCCCGACGGCCGCCCCTTCCACCGCATGGGGTTCGGCGCGGACAGCAGCTACGCACAGCACTGGTGCGATCCGGACAGCTACCGGGTGAGCTACACCCTGATCGGGCCAGACGAATTCCGCTACCGCTGGGACGTCACTGGCCCGGCCAAGGATCAGCGGCTCGAATCAGTGCTGCGCCGCGTTCCAGGCCCGGACGCGTGAACGCGCTCATCGTGGTCTCCGCCGTCTGCGTCTTCGACGACACCGGGCGCCTCCTGACCGTCCGGAAACGCGGCACGGACAAGTTCATGCATCCCGGTGGCAAGCCCGAGGCTGGCGAGAGCCCGGCGCAGACGGCGTCCCGGGAGCTTGCGGAAGAGGTTGGGATCGTGCTGGCACCGGAGGCATTGGCGCTGCTGGGCATCTGGCTCGCCGACGCCGCCAACGAGGCGGCCACCCAAATTGAGGCCACGGTCTTCACCGCGCCCGGCGTCTGGAGCGCCCGGCCCTCCGCGGAGATTGCCGAGATCCGTTGGCTGGATCTGGCCGCCGAACTGCCGGATGATCTCGCCCCGCTGCTCACCGACCACGTGTTGCCCGCCCTGACGGCCAGCCGCCGGTAACCATCCTCCGCGGGCCTTCGGCTCCGGCCCCGAATTTCCGGGGCTAGTGTTCCGGGACAGCCTCTTCGGCCACAGCTGTCGCCTCGGCGAACTGGGTCCGGTACAGCTCCGCGTAGCGACCGTCCGCGGCGAGCAGCTCGGTGTGGGTTCCCCGCTCCACAATGGCACCGTCCTCCACCACCAGGATGGCGTCGGCGGCGCGGATCGTGGAGAGCCGGTGCGCGATCACGACGGCGGTGCGGCCTTCCAGGGCGGCCCCGAGGGCCTCCTGCACCGCCGCTTCGTTGGTGGAGTCCAGTGCGGCCGTGGCCTCGTCCAGGATCACCACGCGCGGCTGCGCGATCAGCAGGCGGGCGATGGTCAGGCGCTGCCGTTCGCCGCCGGAGAGCCGGTACCCGCGCTCGCCCACCACGGTGTCCAGGCCATCAGGCAGGGACCGGATCATGTATTCGAGCCGGGCGCGGCGCAGCACGTCCCACATCTGCTCCTCGGTGGCGTCCGGGCGGGCCAGGCGCAGGTTGGAGGCGATGCTTTCGTGGAACAAGTGCCCGTCCTGCGTCACCATGCCGAGAGTCTGGCGCATTGAATCGAACGTGAGGTCCCGGACGTCCACGCCGGTGCCGGGCCCGGTGCCGCCGAAGCGGACTGCACCGGAATCGACGTCGTACAGCCGCGAAAGCAGCTGCGCGATAGTCGACTTGCCGGCGCCCGAGGAGCCCACGAGGGCCACGGTCTGGCCGGGTTCGACCCGGAAGCTGATTCCGTGCAGCACCTCTTCGCCACCGCGGGTGTCCAGGGTGGACACGTCCTCGAGTGAGGCGAGCGAGACCTTGTCCGCCGAAGGGTAGGCGAAGCGGACGTCATCGAACTCGACCGAGAGCGGGCCGGGCGGCGAGGTCACCGCGTCCGGCTTCTGCTGGATAAGCGGTTTGAGGTCCAGGATCTCAAAGACCCGTTCGAAGCTGACCAGTGCACTCATGATCTCCACCCGGGCGTTGGAGAGCGCAGTGAGCGGCGCATAGAGGCGCGTCAGGAGCAACGCCAGAACGACGACGTCGCCGGCCGCCAGTTGCCCGGCGAGCGCCAGCCAGCCGCCCAGGCCATAGACGAGGGCCAGGGCGAGGGCCGAGACGAGCGTCAGGGCGGTCACGAAGGTGAATTGCAGCATCGCCGTGCGTACGCCGATGTCCCGGACCCGTCCGGCCCGGACGGCGAATTCGCGGGACTCCTCGTCCGGGCGGCCGAAGAGCTTGACCAGGGTCGCGCCGGGGGCGGAGAACCGCTCCGTCATCTGCGTGCCCATGGCAGCGTTGTGCTCTGCGGCCTCCCGGCGCAGGTCGGCCAGCTTGGAGCCCATCCGGCGGGCGGGGATCAGGAAGATCGGTAGCAGGATCATGGCCAGCACCGTCACCAGCCAGGATTTGCCCAGCATCACAACCAGCGTCAGCGCGAGGGCCACCACGTTGCTGACGACCCCGGAAAGGGTGCCCGCGAAGGCGGACTGCGCGCCAATCACGTCGTTGTTCAGCCGGCTGACCAGGGCCCCGGTGCGGGTGCGGGTGAAGAAGGCGATCGGCATCTTCTGCACGTGGTCGAAGACCTTGGTGCGCAGGTCCACGATCACGCCCTCGCCAATAATGGAGGACAGCCAGCGCGTCACCAGCCCCAGCCCCGCTTCAGCGACGGCCACGATTGCGATCAGCACCGCGAGCCAGACCACCGTTCCGGTCTCCGCGCGGGCGATGATCGCATCGACCACCTGGCCGGCGAGGACCGGGGTGGCAACGGCCAGGACGGCCATCACGATCGACAGCAGCACGAAGGCGATCAGCTTTCCCTTGTGCGGACGGGCAAAGCTGAACACACGCTTGAGGGTTTCCTTTGAGAACGGCTTGGAGCCGCTCGAGGCGCGTGTGATGTTGTAGAGGGAGCTCCAGGCCACCCGGTCCATGCTCATGGATTGTTGCCTTTCGGGGCGGTCTCTCGTCCGCCATGTGGTTCCGGGGAGGTGTGCCCCAGCAGCTCGGTGACGACGCCGTTGTCCACGTTCCAACGCGCATCCAGGCGCACGTTTTCCAGCAGCCTGCGGTCGTGGGTGACCAGCAGCAGCGCGCCGTCGTAGCTTTCGAGGGCTTCCTCGAGCTGTTCGATGGCGGGCAGGTCAAGGTGGTTGGTGGGCTCGTCGAGGACGAGCAGGTTCCCGCCGCGGGCCTGCAGCAGCGCCAAGGCGGCCCGGGTGCGTTCTCCCGGCGAGAGCGAGTCGACCGGGCGGGAGGTGTGGTCGGCCTTGAGCCCGAACTTGGCCAGCAGGGTGCGGACTTCGGCCGGGGTTCTGTCCGTGAGCACGGCTTCGACGGCGTCGCCCAGCTTCAGCTCGCCGGCCAGCAGCCCGCGGGCCTGGTCAATCTCTCCGACGGCCACGGAGGCGCCCATGGAGGCGTCGCCGGAATCGGGCCGCTGGACCCCGAGCAGAAGGCGCAGCAGGGTGGACTTGCCCGCGCCGTTGGGTCCCGTGATGCCGATCCTTTCACCCGCGTTCAGCTGCAGGTTCACCGGTCCCAGGGTGAAGTCCCCCTGGCGGGCCACGGCGTCGCGCAGCGTCGACACGACGGCGCTGGACCGGGGGGCCTGGCCGATGCTGAATTGCAGCTGCCACTCCTTGCGGGGTTCTTCCACCTCTTCGAGGCGAGCGATGCGGGATTCCATCTGCCGGACCTTCTGGCCTTGCTTCTCCGACGATTCGGTGCTGGCTGCGCGCCGGATCTTGTCATTGTCCGGGTTTTTCTTCATGGCGTTCCGGACGCCCTGGGAGCTCCATTCGCGCTGGGTCCGGGCCCGGGAAACGAGGTCCGCTTTGGTGTTCGCGTACTCCTCGAAGCGTTCCCGGGCGTGCCGGCGGGCAACCGCTCGTTCCTCCAGGTACGCCTCGTAGCCGCCGTCGTAGACCGCAACGGAGTTTTGGGCCAGGTCCAGTTCCACGATGGTGGTCACGCAGCGGGCCAGGAATTCGCGGTCGTGGGAGACCAGGACCACGCCGCCGCGCAGGCCCTGGACGAAGGCTTCGAGTTTGGCGAGGCCGTCCAGGTCCAGGTCATTGGTGGGTTCATCGAGGAGGACGATATCGAAGCGGCTGAGCAGCAGGGCAGCCAGGGCTACCCGGGCGGCCTGGCCGCCGGAGAGCCCGGTCATCCCGGCGTCGGTTCCCACGTCGAGGCCAAGGTCGGCGAGCACCGGCGGGATGCGGTCCTCGAGGTCGGCGGCGCCGGACGCCATCCAGCGGTCGAAGGCCAGGGAGTAGGCGTCGTCGGCTCCCGGGGCGCCGGAGCCCAGGGCCTCCGCGGTGGACTCCATCTCCAGGGTGGCCTGGGCGCACCCGGTACGGCGGGCAATGTATCCGCCCACCGTCTCGCCGGCGACACGTTCGTGTTCCTGCGGCAGCCAGCCCACGAAGGCGTCCGCCGGGGCCAGGCTGACCGTGCCCTCCTGTGGCGAGTCGACGCCGGCCAGCAACCGGAGCAGGGTGGATTTGCCCGCGCCGTTGGCGCCCACGACGCCGACGACGTCGCCCGGCGCGACTGTCAAAGAAAGTTTTGAGAAAAGCGTGCGGTGGTCGTGACCACCGGAAAGGTCTTTGGCAACAAGGGTTGCAGTCATTAGTCCATCCTCTCACCGCGGCCCAAAACGGGCCCCCTTCAGGAATCCGCTAACGGCAGTCAACGCCAGCTCCAGCGGCTGAATTCCGCCGGGCATGAAGGAACCCGCTGGTCCGGACTTGGGGGGTGTACGGACCAGCGGGTTCGAGCATTTAGCATAGTTGAATCAGGTCCTCCAGTAAAATCCGTCCCGGAAGATCCCTGCGTCAGCGCACGACCTTTGCCTCCCGCCCCACCGAGTCCGCAGAAAGCCGTAGATGCCCTTACCAGCCAAGGCGTTTCAACTCTGGCTTCACAGTGTTGCTCCGAAGGCAAGCACCGCGGATATCTGCAGGATCTCCGGCATCAAGCGCACCACCCTTGCCCAACAACTGGTGCGCGGCAAGGTGGCCGAAACCACCCTCGTGAGCATCAGCCGGGCCCTGCGGCTCAGTCCTTTGGCGGCTCTGGGCTCCTTTGCGAAGTACGCAGAACTTGCGGGAGAACCGCAGCCGCCCACCGCCGTCGAACTCGTCAGCCAGATCGCCACGATGGACCTGTTGCGCGCCGTCATCGAGCGCTCCACGCCCGAGTACGGGCACGCCGGGGAGGGGCCCGCCCCGCCCGCCCTCAGCCCTGCCCCGCATGCGACCTCGGTCCGGAACTGGGTTGACGCGATCGACGACGGCGAGCTGCGGCACCGGGTGTCGGCAGCCACCGGCGTTGCACCCCAAAACTTCTCGGCGCAGCTGACGGCGAACCGGCTCTCCCCCGAGCTGGCGGTCGCCACCGCCCGCGCGGCAGGAGTAGGATTCACCGGCGGGCTCGTTGCCACCGGTCTCATCACCGAGGAAGAGGCCGGCTGGGCGCCGGATGCGAAGCAGTCAGCCCTGGCTGCTCTGTCGGACGGTGAGCTGACGGGGTTGGCCGGCGAACGGCTGCAGACCCTGGGAAAGACCCTCCGCCGCCAGGAACACGAACAAGCACAAACAGAAAAAATTTGGGAGAACCTCGGATGATTACAATCCTGCAATGGACCACGCTGGCGGTTTGCGCCGTCGTGGCCCTCGCCCGGGTCCCCAGCGCGCTGCGGGGTGAGAACAGGTCCATCTTCGGCGTCTTCGTGCTCGCTACCTTCGCGATCCTCCTAAGCATCGACATCACCTATGTGGAGGTGGATTCGTGGCTCGGCGCCGAGAATTATGCCAATTTGGTCCTGCGCTTCGTCATTTACGGCACCGTGCTCCTGGCCGGCTACCGGATAGCCAAGGCCTTCGACGCCCGAAAAAGTATCCGGCTTATCGTTGGTCCGGTAGGTCGTGGCGCCCTTTCCCTTATCGGCATCGCGACCGTGGCGCTGTTCCTGCTGGCGGACACCGCGGGGACCGTCACCGGGCTGACCACCCTACCCTCCAGAAGCCCCGAGAATGCCACACTCATCGAATGGTACGCGGCAGCAGGTCGGCTTTACCCGTCCTATGTGGCAGCGTGCATCCTTCCCGCCACGTTTCGGGCCATCAGCCAGAGACTGCCCAAAGCCATTCGCATTGCAGCAGTGCTATTAACCGTTTCCTTCGCATCCACGGCATTTGGCTCCCTCTTCCCCCTGATCCCACCGGAAGCCGGAGCTGTGAAGGCCATCATCAACTACATCTCAGTGTTGTGCTTGTCTTTAGGGCTGACTTTGGTTTGGGTCTCCAGCCTGATGGCGAGCCGCTCGGTTCACCCGTTAGTCAGGTCATTACGCAACAGTGAGGCGCCGAGGGTTCCGGATTCGAAGCACGTTGCGCGCTGAGGTCCAGTTGCTAATCTTCACCCAAGCGTTCATGAACGCGACTGAGCATCGACAGCTCGGGAAGATGCTGGCGCAGCGGTCACCAAAGAAGCA
>JAODMA010000247.1 GCA_025464545.1 Arthrobacter sp.
TCCCCGGCCGCGGGGCGGGAAACCCTCGACCCGGAAACCCGCAACGTGGAGCGCGTCATGCTCGAAGCACGGCTGAACACCGGGCTGGAGACCAGCGGCCTGGGGGACACCGGCCGGCACGCGGTGGCGGGGCTGATAGCCGACGGCCTGGTGGATCCGGCGGCTGCCTTCAGGGGCCGGCTGGTGCTCACCCTCAAGGGCCGGCTGCTCGCCGATGCCGTGGTCCGCCGGATCCTGCCGGACTGAAGGCCGACTCGGCAGCCCGGACTGACTGGACTACGGCAAGGACCGGACTGACCGCTGGAGCCTACTGTCCGGCCGGCACACCTTGTGCGCTATTTGATCCAGCGCAGGTTGTAGTCGTAGCGGTGCGGCTGGCCGCGGTTGACGTGGATGCCCGCGGCGACGGAAAAGCAGGTAACCGCAATCCAGATCACCGTGGCGAGGACCGCGAAGATGTTTCCGACTACGGGCACGAAGACCAGCAGGTTCGCAACCACGGCGGCGATCGTCGGGGGCAGCGTGAAATTCAGGGCTTCCTTGGACTCCTGCGCGGTGAACGGGCCGCGGTCCTTGAAGATCAGGTAGATCAATAGCGAAGGCACGCAGCCGAGGATGCCGCCGAAGTGCGCCAGTGTGGCCCACTGCCGGTCCTCGCTGGCCGTCAGGGGCAGCGCGTTGGCGGGAACGCCATGGTACGGGGGCTGGCCATGGCCGGCCTGGTTGCCCGTGTGTTCGCGTGCGTCATCTGCCACGGTGTCGTCCTTCGGATTGCTGTGATGCGTTGGTACCTGGAGGTGCGGGGGCTACGCCGATTGCGCAGCCGCCGATCCAAGAATACTTGCTCGGACGCCGAATCAAGGATCGGGGCTTCAGGGAACGGTCAGGAAATCGATGACCTCTTCAACGCGGCCCAGCAGGGAGGCCTCCAGATCCGCGTAGCTGCGGACGGCGCCGAGGAGCTTTTGCCAGCCCAGGCCGACGTCTTCCTTGGTGCTGTGCGGCCAGCCGAAGGCCATCAGGATGCCGGTCTTCCAGTCCATGCCGCGGGGGATAACCGGCCACTTTTCGATTCCCAGGACAGCGGGGCGGATGGCCTGCCAGACGTCGACATAGGGATGGCCGACGATCAGGACGTTCCCGGCCGCGCCGGGGGTCGCCATCGCGGCGTCGGCGATCCGGGATTCCTTGGAATCGGGGACCAGATGGTCCACGAGCACGCCGAGACGGCGTCCGGGGCCCGGGCGGAACGCCGCGACGGCGGCCGAGAGGTCGTCGATGCCGTGCAGCGGTTCGACGACGATGCCTTCCACCCGGAGATCGTCGCCCCAGACCTTTTCCACCAGCTCGGCGTCGTGCTTTCCCTCCACCCAGATGCGGCTGGCCTTGGCCACTTGCGCGCGCTGGCCCTCGACCCGGACCGACCCGGACGCGGTGCGGCTTCCCGCCGGGGCCTGGGCCGGCCTGGGGGCAGGCGGCAGAAGCCGGACCGGCTGGCCCTCCAGCAGGAATCCGAAGCCGAGCCGGAAGGACCGCGACTTGCCCCGGCGGTCCTCCAAGGCCACCACATGCATCCCGCCGGATTTCTCGACCCGGGTGACAGCGCCAACCCAGCCGGACTGCACGTCCTCAAGCACCATCCCACGTTCCACCGGGACTTCGGGCAGCTGGGACTTGGCGGGGGCGGACAGGTCCTGGGGCCCCCAGTTCTGGTACGACATCTGTTACACACGGCCTTGCGCTTGGAGTGACACGGCGGGCTGTGCCCGAAAACACCCGCCCCGGGAACAACGCCCGGAGCGAATCCAATGCTAACAACGCGGCGACTCATATTAGACTGGTTAGCACTTAGGCATGTCGAGTGCTAACCCTGCCCAGTGCGGACCGCCCAGCCGGGCTGTGGCCGGACCGGGCGGCACCGTATGCGGGAAACGGATTGGAGGTGGAGCGTGAGCGAACCACGCAAACTGGAAGTGCTGCGCGCCATCGTGGAGGACTACGTCCATTCCCGTGAACCGGTCGGCTCTAAAGCCCTCGTGGAACGGCACCACCTCGGCGTGTCCAGTGCCACCATCCGCAACGACATGGCGGCACTGGAAGACGAAGGCCTCATCACGGCCCCGCACACGAGCGCCGGACGGATTCCCACGGATAAGGGCTACCGGCTGTTCGTGGACCAGATTTCCGCGGTCAAACCCCTCTCCCCGGCCGAACGCCGGGCCATTCAGGCCCTCCTGGAAGGCTCCGACGACCTCGACGACGTGCTGGACCGGACCGTGCGGCTCCTATCGCAGCTGACCAACCAGGTCGCCGTCGTACAGTATCCGCATCTGAGCCGCGCCAAGGTGCGCCATATCGAATTCGTCCTGCTGGCACCACGGAAGGTGCTGGTGGTCCTGATAGCGGACACCGGCAAGGTGGAGCAGCGGGTGATCGACGTCGGCCAGGATCTTCCGGACGAGGCCGTCGCGGAGCTGCGCACGCGGTTCCTTGCCAGCCTCTCCGGGACGTCGCTGAACCTGCTGCCGCAGTCGCTGCAGTCCGTGATCGCCAGCTGCCCGCCGGCGCGGCGCACCGCGGCTCAGGCACTGGCCCGGGGACTCGAAGCACTGGCCGTGAGCAGCCGCGAAGAGCGGATGGTCATGGCCGGCACCGCAAACCTGGCCCGCTCCAACGTGGACTTCCCGCTGAGCATCGGCCCGGTGCTGGAAGCCCTCGAAGAGCAAGTGGTCATGCTCCGTCTGCTCAGCGACATGGCGGCGGATCCGCGCGGTGTGACCGTCAGCATCGGCCGGGAGAACCCCTACGACGGACTCGCCGAGGCGTCGGTGGTGGCCACCGGCTACGGCCCGGACGCCACCGCGAAGGTCGGCGTGCTTGGTCCGACGCGGATGGACTATCCCACCACGATGGCCGCCGTCCGTGCGGTGGCCCGCTACCTTTCCAGGATCCTCGGGCCCTGACCGTCCACTCAACAGGCCAACGCGTCGCTGTTGACCAGACTTCTTGCCCCCAACAGGCAGTACAACCAGGAAGAGATACGAACTTTGAGCAGCCACTACGACGTTCTTGGAGTCTCCCGCGAAGCAACCGGGGAAGAGATCAAGAAGGCTTACCGCAAGCTTGCGCGGACCCTGCACCCGGATGTGAATCCGGGCGACGACGCTTCAGACCGCTTCAAGGCCGTCACCCACGCCTACGAGGTGCTCTCCGATCCGCAGAAGCGCCGGGTCTATGACACCACAGGCAACGAGAACGGCACGGACAACGGCTTCGGCGGCGGCACCTACGCCGGCCAGGGCTTCGCATTCCAGGACATCTTCGACACCTTCTTCGGCGCCGGCGGCCAGGCCGGTCCGGCCTCCCGGGTGCGCCGCGGGCAGGATGCGCTGATCAGCGTCCGGATCGAGCTGCGCGACGCGGTGTTCGGCGTGAACAAGAAGCTTGAAGTGGACACCGCCGTCACGTGCCCCACCTGCGAAGGCTCCTGCTGCCGGCCAGGCACCCACCCGCAGCGCTGTGACATCTGCGGCGGCAGTGGCCAGGTCCAACGTGCCGTCCGGTCCATCCTGGGCCAGGTCATGACCGCCGCTCCCTGCGGCAGCTGTGAAGGCTTCGGCACCGTCATCAAGGACCCCTGCAACGAGTGCGCCGGCCAGGGCCGGATCCGCAGCCGC
>JAODMA010000253.1 GCA_025464545.1 Arthrobacter sp.
ATCAGGTTCTTCAGCATCTCTGCCAGCGGATCCTTGGGTTCCTCGTCACCATTGGACGGATTGAGTGGGTTGGAGGTCATGATCCCGCCGATCGTCGGTGTGGCTTCTTCTCAACTTCACGGTACCCCGCGGCGAGAGTGGCTGTCTGCCGAAAGTGTGCCCCGTTCGCTCTAGGCAAAGACTCCGTCCGCCGGGCAGTTCCGGCAGGTGAGCGCGTAGTGTTAGAACCTGGAATATTTGCAGGCGGCAGCCGCGGCTGCGGCGGCTGTGCGCTGTTCACGGGTTCCGCAGGGTCCCGGGCGCCGGCACGGAGAGGTCCTTCATTGACGATTACCCAGGGCGAGCAGCCCGCCAGCGAATCAGCGGCCGGTCAGGCACGGGGGCGCAGGGCCTTCCTCGGTGGACCGCGCGGGCCCCGCGACCGCGCGCTCCGCAACAAGGACAAGCGGTCCTCTGCCATGCTCGTCTCGGGCCTCCTGGCGCTGGCGCTGGGCATCACTGCGGTGAGCCTGCCCGCCCCGTACGTCGTGGAATCGCCCGGGCCGACGTTCAACACCCTCGGCGATGACAGCGGCAAGCCGGTCATCAGCATTGCCGGGCATGAGAGCTTTCCCGCCAAGGGCAACCTTGACCTCACGACCGTCTACGTCGACGGCGGCCCGAACGGGCCCGTCAGTGTCTTCGAAGCGTTCTCGGCCTGGCTGGACGGCACCAAGGCCGTGTACCCCGAGGAGCTGGTCTTCCCGAAGGGCACGACCAAGGAGCAGTCCCAGCAGGAGAGCGCCGTCGCGATGACCACGTCGCAGGAAAACGCCGTCGCCTCCGCGCTCAAGGAACTCAACGTCCCGTTCGAGCAGAAAATGCAGGTCGCCGGCATCCCCGAAGACTCCGCCTCCAGCGGCAAGCTGCAGGAAGGCGACGTGCTCGTTGCCATCAACGACAAGCCGATCACCGCACTCAGTGTCGTCCAGGCGGAACTGGCAGCGGGCACCGGTGCGCCGGTGACGGTCTCCGTCGACCGGGCAGGCAGCCGAATTCCGGTCGCCATCACCCCTGCCAAGGCCGCCACCGGCCGGTTCATCCTCGGCGTGATGCTGCAGTACCAGTTCACGTTCCCCTTCGAGGTCAAGATCTCACTCGACAAGGTCGGCGGTCCGAGCGCGGGAATGATGTTCGCCCTCGGGATCGTCGACAGAGTCACCCCCGGGGATCTCACCGGCGGCAAGCACATCGCCGGAACGGGAACCATCACCCCCGACGGCGCGGTCGGACCGATCGGCGGCGTGGCCCAGAAAATGCACGGGGCCCGGTCCGGCGGGGCCACACTGTTCCTGGCTCCTTCCGCCAATTGCGAAGAGGTGACCGGGCACATTCCGGCCGGCCTGCAGGTCGTCAAGGTGGAGAATCTGGCCGAAGCGGTCAACGCTGTCGAACTGGCGGCGTCAGGCGCCGACACATCAGGTCTTCCCGCCTGTTCCAGCAACTAGACTGGCCCCGGAACTAAGCTCCGCTGCCACTCGTGGCATCTATGACGGTATTCCCCGCCCTGCCGGGCGGTGCCCGCTGTCGATACAATGCAGCAACACGTCTTGAACCGCACCTACTGACTAAATCCCGTTACTGACGACCAGCTATGAGGTACCGAGTTTGTCCCGTCCCGCCAGCACCGTCCCGCCCGGAAGACCGCAGACACGACGAGGCGCACTGACGCCGACGTTGATTGTCGTGGCCTTGATCGTGGTCGGGTTCATCTTCTTCGCCAATGTCTGGACGGACGTCCTCTGGTACCAGCAGCTGGGCTTCTTCGAAGTCTTCCTCACCGAAAACCTGGCGCGCATCGCGATCTTCCTGGCCGGCTTCGCCGTGATGTCCACCGCGGTGTTTTTCGCCATCCGGATTGCCTACCACGCCCGGCCGGTCTACGCCCCGGATTCGGACATCCGGGACAACCTCAACCGCTACCAGGTCCAGCTTGAGCCCGTCCGCCGCGTCGTCATGGTGGGGCTCCCGATCCTGTTCGGCCTGTTCGCCGGCAGTGCCGCCGCGAGCCAGTGGCAGAAGGTGCTGCTCTTCCTGAACCAGGAGCCCTTCGGCAAGAACGATCCGCAGTTCGGCATGGACATCAGCTTCTACCTGATGACGCTGCCGTTCCTCGGCTTCATCACCGGCTTCCTGATCAGCGTCACCATCGTGGCCGGCCTCGCCGGCATCCTCACGCACTACCTCTACGGCAGCATCCGGATCATGGAACGCGGCATCTTCACCAGCCGGGCCGCCCAGATCCACCTGGCAGTCGCCGGCGCGGCGTTCCTGCTGCTGCTGGGCGTGAACTTCTGGCTGGACCGCTTCTCGGCTGTGCAGAATACCGGCGGCCGGTGGGCGGGTGCGTTGTACACGGACGTCAACGCCGTCATCCCGACCAAGTCGATCCTGGCCGTTGCCGCGGCCCTCGTCGCCGTGCTCTTCGTCGTCGCTGCCGTGATCGGCAAGTGGCGGCTGCCTGTGATCGGCACCGCGATGCTCGTGATCACGTCGATCCTGGCCGGCGGCGTGTACCCGTGGGTGATCCAGCAGTTCCAGGTCCGTCCCTCGGAGCAGACGCTGGAGAAGCCGTTCATCGAGCGCAACATCAACATGACCAGGGACGCGTATGGCCTGGATAAGATCCAGGAGAAGCGGTACAACGCCACGACGAACGCGGCCACCGGCGCCCTGGCGTCGGACGCCGAGACGACTGCAAACATCCGTCTGCTGGACCCCAACCTGATCTCCGACGCCTTCTCGCAGCTGGAGCAGTACCGGCCGGACTACCAGTTCCCCAGCGCCCTGAACGTGGACCGCTACGAGGTGGACGGCAAGATCCAGGACACCGTCATCGCTGTCCGCGAGCTCAACCCCGACGGCCTGGCCACCAACCAGCAGTCCTGGCTGAACCGCCACGTGGTCTATACCCACGGTTACGGCGTCGTCGCGGCCAAGGGCAACAAGTTCACCGCCGACGGCAAGCCGGACTTCCTGCAGGCCGGCATCCCGTCCACCGGTGTACTCGGCAATGACTCCACGTACCAGCCGCGGATCTACTTCGGCGAAGACTCGCCCGAGTACTCGATCGTCGGCGCTCCGGAAGGCGCCCCGCACCGCGAGCAGGACCGCCCGGCCGGCAAGGAAGGGGACGCGGAAACGCAGTACACCTTCACCGGCAACGGCGGGCCCAACGTCGGCAGCTTCTTCAACAAGATCCTCTACGCCATCAAGTTCCAGTCCTCGGACCTGCTGCTCTCCGACGGTGTGAACGCCGAATCCCACATTCTCTACGACCGCAACCCTCGGGACCGCGTCGAGAAGGTCGCCCCGTACCTGACGGTGGACGGCAACGCGTACCCGGCCGTGGTGGACGGCAGGGTG
Organism: Arthrobacter sp.; assembly: GCA_025464545.1. Taxonomy (GTDB): domain Bacteria; phylum Actinomycetota; class Actinomycetes; order Actinomycetales; family Micrococcaceae; genus Arthrobacter. The sequence goes on from JAODMA010000253.1 coordinate 3,406, forward strand.
AAGTGGATCGTGGACGGCTACACCACGAGCCAGTACTACCCGTACTCCCAGCAGGAACAGCTGTCCGCGGCAACCACCGACTCGCAGACGACGGCGGGCCGGACTGTTGCTCTTCCGAACAGCTCCGTCAACTACATCCGCAACTCGGTGAAGGCTACCGTGGACGCCTACGACGGTTCCGTGACGCTCTACGCGTGGGACGACCAGGACCCGGTGCTCAAGGCCTGGCAGAACATCTTCCCGACCTCGCTGAAGCCGTTCTCGGAAATGTCCGGTGCCCTGATGAGCCACGTCCGCTACCCGGAGGACCTTTTCAAGGTCCAGCGCGAACTCCTGGGCCGCTACCACGTCACCCAGCCCGACAACTTCTACACGAACAACGACGCGTGGAGCGTGCCCAACGACCCCACAGTCCAGGACGAGGTCAAGCAGCCGCCGTTCTACATGTCGCTGAAGATGCCTGACCAGGAGAAGCCGGCCTTCCAGCTGACCTCATCCTTCATTCCGCAGGTGGTCAACGGGACAGCCCGCAACGTGCTCTACGGCTTCCTGGCCGCGGACTCCGACGCCGGCAACCAGAAGGGCGTGAAGGCGGAGAGCTACGGCCAGCTGCGGCTCCTGCAGATCCCGCCGGAAGCCCAGGTGCCCGGACCCGGCCAGGCCCAGAACAAGTTCAACTCGGACCCGACCGTCTCGCAGGCACTGAACCTGCTGCGCCAGGGTGCGTCCGCGGTGCTCAACGGCAACCTGTTGACGCTGCCGGTCGGCGGCGGCTTGCTGTACGTCCAGCCCGTCTACCTGCGCTCCACCGGTGAGACCTCGTACCCGACGCTGCAGCGCGTGCTGGTGGCGTTCGGGGACAAGATCGGGTTCGCGCCGACCCTGGACGCGGCGCTGAACCAGTTGTTCGGCGGTGACTCCGGTGCCACGGCCGGCGACTCGGCGAACAACGGCCAGACGCCGGCGCCCACCCCGCCGGACGGTGCCGCGCCGCCGGCCACTGGAACGGTTGACGCGAAGGCGGAACTGAAGGCAGCGCTGGACGAAGCCAACGCAGCCATCAGGGCCGGCCAGGAAGCCCTCGCCAGGGGCGACTTTGCCGCCTACGGCGACCAGCAGAAGCGGCTCTCCGCAGCCTTGCAGAAGGCGCTCGACGCCGAAGGCAAGCTCGCGGCCACTCCCGCCCCGGCGCCTGCGGCCACACCGACGGCAACCCCGGCCCCCACGCCGAGCAGCTGACCCAAGGGCCTGATCCTCGCCTGAAAGCCGGGCCCCGCTCGACCGGAGCGGAGCCCGGCTTTTGCGTGCGAGATGCAGATCACGCCATCTCGATTTGGCCTCAAGTTCACCGGCAGGTAGAGTTGATCTTGCGACGCGGGGTGGAGCAGTTCGGTAGCTCGCTGGGCTCATAACCCAGAGGTCACAGGTTCAAATCCTGTCCCCGCAACTGGAAAGGAAGGCCCGGAATTACTGGAAACAGTGTTCCGGGCCTTCTGCTTTAACGCCCGGCCACGGCGTGCCGGCCGGGCACGTCGGACGGCTCGTCCCGCGCCCGGGGTGCGGAACCCGGGCAGTGGTCGGGAGTCCCGGCAAAGTAGGGTAGTGTTGATCAAGCGACGCGGGGTGGAGCAGTTCGGTAGCTCGCTGGGCTCATAACCCAGAGGTCACAGGTTCAAATCCTGTCCCCGCAACTGAAGAAGAAAGGAAAGGCCCGGATCTGATGATCCGGGCCTTTCCTGTTCCCACGATGCGTCTTGTCCGCTGATTCCTGTCCCGGTAAGCCGTGTCCCGACGAACAGTCCGGGCTCAGCCGTCCTTGAGCCGCTGGTACGTCTCCAGCGCCCGGGCCCGGGACTCCGGCAGCCCGACGACGGGACCCGGGTAGTCCGGGGCACCGTCGGCCCGCCAGGGTTCGTGGATCTGCTTGGCGTCCAACGCGGACAGCTCCGGAAGGTAGCGGCGCAGGTAGCGGCCCTCGGCGTCGAACTTCTTGCTCTGGGTGACCGGATTGAAGATGCGGAAGTAGGGTGAGGCGTCGGCGCCGGAGCCCGCCACCCACTGCCAGTTTGCGGGGTTGCTTGCCGCGTCGGCGTCCACCAGGGTGTCCCAGAACCAGGCTTCGCCCAGCCGCCAGTCCGCCAGCAGGTTCTTGACCAGGAAGGACGCCGCCGCCATCCGGACCCGGTTGTGCATCCATCCGGTCTGCCGGAGCTGGCGCATGCCGGCGTCGACGAGGGGGTACCCCGTGCGGCCCTGCCGCCAGGCGGTCAGTTCGGCCTCCGACGGCGTCTGCCAGGCGAAGCGGTCAAATTCCGGCCGGTAGTTCCGGCTGGCAAGTTCCGGGTTCTCGTACAGCAGCTGCCAGCAGAATTCCCGCCAGCCGAGCTCCGAACGGAAGATCCCGACGTCGGAAGGGGCTTGTTGCGGGACGTGTTCCCGGAGAGTGTGCCAGATCCGGAACGGGCTGATTTCCCCGAAGCGCAGATGGGGAGAGAGCCGGCTGGTCCCTTCGACACCGGGGACGTCCCGGCCGGTGCCGTACTCTTCCACCGGTCCGTCGGCAAAGTCCTCGAGCCGGGTGTGGGCACCGGCTTCGCCCGGGGTCCAGGCCGCGCCGAGGCCGCCGCTCCAGTCCGGCGTGCGGGGGAGCAGCGCCCAGCTGTCCAGGGAGTCACTGGCCGGCGGCTCTCCGGAGGCGTTTGTGGCCGGCGGCGGGAGCCGCCGTGGGGGGTCCAGCGGGAGCCGGGGCTCAGTCCCGCCGAGACAGGCCCTCCAGAAGGGCGTGAAGACCTTGTAGGGGCCGCCGGCGCCGGTGCGTACCGTCCACGGCTCAAACATCAGGTTCGCCTGGAAGCTTGCAGCGTGCCTGCCGCGCTCCGCGGCCCAGTCCTTGAGGCCGGCGTCGATGGCGCGCTCCGGCCCGCCGTAGCGGCGGTTCCAGAGCAGCGTCGTGGCGCCGGTGTCCTCGGCAAGTTCCTGGATGATGCCGGCGGCGGGGCCGCGGCGGAGCACCAGGCGCGAGCCCGCGGCCGCCAGATCCGCGCCAAGGGCGGTCAATGAGTGGTGCAGCCACCACTTTGCTGCGCCGCCGAGCGGACGCACTCCGGGCGAGGCTTCGTCCAGCACATAGACGATGGTGAGCGGGCCGTCCAGCGAGGCGGCTTCGACGAGGGCCGGGTTGTCATCGAGGCGGAGGTCATCGCGGAGCCAGAGAAGGGTCGAAGAATCGGATCCGGAAGGCATGGGTCCACGCTACACGCGCACCGTGAGGCACGGCACTGCACAGGATGGCACGGCGCTGGATGGTACGGCGCTGGATGGCACGGCAAAGGCCGGGTCCCCTGAACGTTCTGGGGACCCGGCCTCGGTGACCAGCGGCACTGGCTGGCCGGTGGACGGCAGCTTTGCCTCCCGGGCTACAGCTTGTCGAAGTCGGCTTCCTCGACGGTGGACTCGGCGCGCTTGCCCTCGCCGGCGCCAATGGCGGCGGGGGAGCCGCCGGACTTCAGCGCGGCGAGCCGTGCTTCGATCTCCGTCTGCTCGCCAAGGTCCTCAAGCGAGTTGAACTGCGCGTCCAGGCTGGAGGCCGCGAGCTCCTGCTGGCCGCGGACCTTTGCCTCTTCGCGGCGGATCTTCTCTTCGAAGCGGCCCACCTCGGACGTGGGATCCATGAAGTCGATGCTCTTGAGGGCATCGTGCACCTGGGACTGCGCGGCGGCAGTCTTGGAGCGGGCCACCAGTTCGTTGCGCTTGCTGGTGAGCTCGTTGAGCTTGCCCTTCATCTGGTCCAGGCCGTGCTTGAGCTTGTCGACGACCTCACTCTGGGAGGCGATGCTCGGCTCGGCGGCCTTCGCTTCGTTCTCTGACGCCATCTGCCGCTGCAGCGCCACCTTGGCGAGGTTGTCGAACTTTTCGGCGTCAGTGGCGTCGCCGTTGGCGCGGTACTCGTCGGCCTTGCGGGACGCGGCGAGGGCCTTCCTGCCCCAGTCCTGGGCGTTCTTGATGTCCTCGTTGTAGTCGTCCTGCAGCATGCGCAGGTTCCCGATGGTCTGGGCCACCGCGGACTCGGCCTCGGCGATGTTGTTCGTATAGTCCCGGACCATCTGGTCCAGCATCTTCTGAGGATCTTCTGCCTGGTCCAGCAGGGAGTTGATGTTGGCCTTCGCCAGCTGCGCCATGCGGCCGAAAATGGACTGCTTCATGGTGTTACCTTTCGTCCTGCTCAGTGGTTCCCACTGAATTCAGTGAACAGTGAATGTACCGCTTCTATCCGCCGGTCGGAGCGTACCTGCCGGCGCTTAGTCTGTGTGGGCTAGAAGTCGCCGCCGCCGCCGAAGTCGCCGCCCCAGCCTCCGCCGGAGTCGCCGCCGCCGAAGTCCCCGCCGGAGTCGCCGCCGCCGCCCCAGCCCCCGCCGCCACCGCCGTGCAGGATGGAATTGATCAGGATGCCGCCGAGGATGGCGCCACCCAGGCCGCCACCTCCGCCGCCACCGAACATCCCGCCGCGGCCGTAGCCCTGGCCCTGGTTGGCGTAGCCGCCGAACTGGTCGACGTCGGACTGGGCCTGCTGGGCTGCCTGTGCCGCAAGGGAGTGGGCCTGCTGCGCATACTGCAGGGCCGTGACCGGGTCATTGCGGGAGATTGAAAGGGCGTAGTCCAGGTTCCGCTGGGCCTCGGCGAGGCGCGTGCGCGCCTCGGTGCCCACGCCGCCACGGCGGGCGGTGATGTAGTCCGACGTCGCACTGATCTGAGCCTGCGCGGACATGATGCTCTGCTGAAGCGAGGCCTGCGCCCGGCGGGCCTGTTCCTGCTGGTCGCGGATGCCGGTAAGGGACGTGTCCAGCGACTGGTGTGCCGCTTCCACCCGCTCCAGCGTGGCAATCGGATCGATCTTGCCACCCTGGATCTCGGCCTTGACCCGGGCCAGTGCGGCTTCCACGGCGGCGACCGGGCCGGCAAGCTCCGGGTGCGCCCCGGACTGGATCATGGCGCGGGCCTGTGCCAGGTCCTGCGAGGTGTCGACGACGGCGGACTCCAGCCCGCGGTGTGCCTCGTCCAGATTCGCTGCGACCTTGTTGATGGCGTCAAGCAACACATTCGTCTGGTGCAGGCTCTCTTCCGCGGCCCGGACCGCCACGGCGGCGAGGCTGCCCTCGCCCGCGCCGAGCTTTTCCCGGGCCGTGACCGAGGCGTTCTGCACGAACTCCAGCCGCTCCTTGGCCTGGCTGATGTTGTCGGCCACCTGTACCAGTGCGCTCTCGGCGTACTTGTTCCGCAGTCCGGTCAGCAGCTGTTCCGCGCTGGCGATCTTGGCCTCGGCCTGCGCCGCGCCGGCGCTGACCGCGGCCAGCGCCTGAGGGGCGTTCTTCTCCAGTTCGCGGAGCGAATCGAAGTCGGCTTTCTGCTCCTGGAGGGACGCCAGGGCGGCCTCGGAACGGCGGATGATCTCGCCGAGCCAGGTGCGCTGCTGCTCTTCGGTGTCGGGGATGTGGTCGTCGAGCTGCTGCTGGAGTTTGAAGGATTCCGACATGTGGCCCTTGGCATCCTGCAGCGCCTTGGTGAAGTTGCCGACGGCGGCGTCGCCGTACTGCGCCTGCGCGAAGCCGAGTTCCTGTTCGCTGGACTTGATGGCATCGTCCGCTTCGATCAGGAGCGAGCCGCTCTTGCGGCGCAGGTCCTCGACGCTCATGGACGCCAGCGGGTCCGGCTCCGTGCCCTGCTGGCCCTGGCCCGGGCCCTGGCCTTGGCCCGAGGCCACAGCCGCCTTCTTCCGCTTGTTACGCAAGTAGAGGTACGCGCCCACGCCGCCCGCGGCCACGACGCCGGTTCCGACGAGGACGGCGCTGCCTGCACCGTCCGCGGAAGGGACGTTTCCGGCACCGCCGCCGGCCGCATCGCCGATCGCTGCGGCGGCATCGATGGCTGCCTGTGCGTAGTCACCCTTCCGGAGCTGCGGGTCTACTGCCTTGTCCCTGATGTTGTCGCGCTGCGCGTTGGTGATCTTACTGTTGGACGGCTTGCTCAGCTGGAACTGGCGCGTGTCCGTGGCAACAGTCAGCAGCATGGCGTTCGCACCCAGGCTTGCCTTTGCGGCCACCGCGTTGGCCCAGGCAACCCGGTCGGTGGGGTTCTCGAACTTCTTGACGTAGACGACGTGGAAGGTCATGGCGTGGTCGGTGCCGAGCTTCTGGATGGCTGCCGAGACGTCCGACTTCCTGTCGCCCAGCACTCCTGCGGAGTCCACAACCTTCGTGGCCGGATCAAGGGCCACCGGATCTTCGGCCATGGCCGGAGCGGCAGGAAGCGCCAGCAGTCCGGCTACGCCAAGAACAGCGAGGATACGTTTGAACTTTGACCGCATGTGCAACCCTTCAGCACTTCTGCGACCGATTCGGCCGAACCAGTCGTTCTCGAA
>JAODMA010000254.1 GCA_025464545.1 Arthrobacter sp.
ATGGACAGAAGGGCTCTGCTATGGATTGGATTATCTGGCTCATCGTCATCGTGGTGATTGTCGCCATTGTCTGGTGGCTGTTGAACCGCACTTCCCGTAGCGGAGCGGGAACTTCGGGTACCGGGACAGAGACGGGTACGGTCGCCGGGACGGGGACGGGTGCCGACGCGTCGCCGCAGGCTCCGCCGGGCAGAAGCACCCCCGACGGCAAGCTGTCCGGCGGCAGCGCCGCGGCATCGGCCGCCGCTGCCGGCACCACCGGCCTGCCCTCCGCCGCCGGGTTCAGCAACCTGGAGCCGGAGGCCCGCACAACCGAGCCGGAGGAGTCCGCCGCCCGGTCATCCCCGGCGGAATGGGAAACCCAGTGGTCGGAAACCCCGCCAGCCGAGCCGCACGCCCCCTCCCACCCTGAATCCGCGCACGGAGCGCACCCCGTCCAGGGCGAGCGCGCGACACCTGCGGCGGCGGCTGCTCCGACGGCGCAAAGCGCACCCGTGCATCACCCCGAATACACGCAAACACATGCCCCCACCCTTCCCGGCGCGGAATCAGCCGCGGCCGAGGCATTGGCCAGCCACGCGGCGGAACCGTCCGGCCACCTCGCCCTGGACCAGCCCTACGGTGAGGGCTCGGCGGCGCCCGCGGCCGACGGCAGCGGTCCCGAGGGCTTTACCGTCAAGGGAAATGCCTCGGCGATGACCTATCACGACGAAAGCAGCCCGTCCTACGAGGAGACCGTGGCCGAGGTCTGGTTTGTGTCGATAGCCCACGCCGAAGCAGCGGGTTTCCGGCCGCCCCGCCGGTCGCGGCTGTAGGCGCCGGAACCGGGACCGGTGCGGAGCGCAAGGGCAAGGGGGCCAAAGCGATCATGGCTGCGTGGCACACCCTAAGGTCCCCGGCGGCCGCCGCCGCGATCCTGTTGTCCGCCTGTGCCCTTGCCGCCTCCACCCTTTCGGCCTGCACTGCGGGCGGAGACAGCGGACCGCCGCCCTACGTCCCGGCAGCCAGCACGCCGGCCGGCGGAAACTCGGCCGGCAACAGCTCCCCGTCTGCCCCTGCCGGCGCTCCCGCCGTCGCCGGCCGGATCGAGGCCGGGCTTCAGCTGCCGTGGTCCACGGTCTTCCTGCCCGATGGCACTGCCATCATTTCCGAACGCGACAGCGCCCTGCTGAAAACCGTCAGCGGCGGGTCCGGGACGGCCGGAACGCTGGGCAAGGTGCCCGACGTCGTTCCCGGCGGTGAGGGCGGGCTGCTGGGGCTGGCCCTCTCCCCGAATTTCACAGCCGATCGCTACCTCTACGCCTACTTCACGGCCTCCCAAGACAACCGGATCGCCCGCCTGCGGATCGATCAGAGCGGCGGCGGGCTGCAACTCGGCGCCCCCGAAGTCATTTTCACCGGCATCCCGAAAGCCTCGACGCACAACGGCGGCAGGATCCGCTTCGGCCCGGACGGGTACCTCTATGTGGGGACCGGGGATTCGCAACGCCGTGAGCAGCCGCAGGATCCGAAGGCGCTGGGCGGCAAGATCCTGCGGCTCACCCCCGAGGGCCGGCCGGCGCCGGGAAACCCGTTCGGAGACAACCCGGTCTACAGCCTCGGGCACCGCAACGTCCAGGGGCTGGCCTGGGACAGTGCCGGGAGGCTGTGGTCCAGTGAATTCGGGCCCACCGTGGATGACGAGCTCAACCTGATTGTGCCCGGCGGCAACTACGGCTGGCCCGAGGTGACCGGCGCTCCAGGCCGTACCGGTTTCCTCGATGCCAAGGTCGTCTGGCCTTCGACAGCGGACTCCTCCCCCAGCGGGCTCGAAATAGTCGGTGGCACGGCGTACCTGGGAGCACTCCGCGGACAGCGGCTCTGGGCCGTGCCCCTCCGCGGAGACTCCGCCTCCGACCCTGTGGGCCATTTCACACGGACGTACGGCAGGATCCGCGACGTTTCGCTGGCTCCCGATGGCCACCTGTGGGTTCTCAGCAACAACCAAAACCCTGATTACGTGCTGGTTTTGGCCCTTACCGGCTGATGCCAGGCACGCCACCCCCGCCGATTTCACACTCCTCCGAATCTCGTGTAGAGTTTCATGTCGTTGCGGAGAACAACGAGGGAAATAAAAAGCCCCCGGTGAACGAAAACAACAGCTGCACCTCTAGCTCAACTGGCAGAGCAATTGACTCTTAATCAATGGGTTCCGGGTTCGAGTCCCGGGGGGTGCACCAACAGAAACCCCGTCTTCAGTGGCCTAAGGCCGTGAAGGCGGGGTTTTGTTTTGTCCGCGACATCGCCATGAGCCCTCCTGGCCTGGATTTCACTGCCCACTGACTGCGGTCGCACGAAAGCTCGGAGACAGCAGCGGATCCGTCAGTCCTTCACTGGCGAAACCGCTCGGAGATGAGCCGACGCTAAGTCTCACCCGGACCATGCCGGGATTCCGCAAAGCAACGTGAAACCGGAGCCACCGCCCTAGGTGTATTGACCTAGGCTGGTGCGGTGACACCGTCGCCGATCCCCTTGCCCGCAGCTTCCGCCCAAGCCACCTGGTGGGAGATCCTCGCCGCCCTGGGCCCTCTCGCCGTACTCATCGCGGCGGTCATCGGTGCAGCGATCAGCTGGCGCACGCTACGGCAGCGAACCACCGCCGACGCCACCGCCCTGCAGCAAAAGTCCGACGCCGACGACCGTGCTGAATGGTGGAAGCGGACACAATGGGCCCTGGACCACGCCCTAGGGGAGGATCAGGGTTCCAAGGCTCTTGGCCTGGCCGCCCTGGCGGTCCTGGCCCAAAGCGGGCTGGCCAGGGACGAAGAGCTCGAGTTGCTCGATATCGCCTGGCAGTCCGTCGACGAAGCGGGCCGGGACCTCCGTAATCTGCCTTCGGCCCGCCCGGCCGCCGGGGCCGGCGGGTCGGCCGCGGCCCGGAATCGGCGGCTTGAAGCCGCGGCCGCCAGGTTGCGGGTCGTCCTCGATGGACGCCTGGAGCGCGTCACGCCGCCGGAAACGGCCGCCCTGGCCAAGGAGCACCCCTAGCGTCCCGGATTCTTGCCCGCGGTCGCTATGCCGGTTCGCCGGGCTGCCGGCCTGAGGCGCCCCGGGATCGGCAACTCAAGCTGGATGGGACGGTCCCCGATCGGCTCGTCGAGCAGCTCGTTGATGGAGCGCTGCCCTTCCAGCTCCAGAGGCGTCCGCAAGTCCATGAAACGACCCTATCGGGGAGCGCCTCGCGCCCGAGACCGGACACGCGGAGGCCGCGCGGCGGACCCTGTCATCAATGAACGTTTGGCCGTTCTGGTTCCACATCGATCAGGCGGTTATAGTAAGCCTACTGACGAATTTGTAATGATCGTCAGGTCATAGATCGACTCGAAGGAGAGACGTTGTGAGCACCAAGGTTGAAAAACGCATCCTGGTTAACGTGCCCGTCAGCACGGCCTACAACCAGTGGACACAGTTCGAGGAGTTCCCGCATTTCATGGGCGGGGTGAAGAGCGTCAAGCAGCTCAGCGACGACCGCCTCGAGTGGGTAGCCGAGATCGCCGGCGTCAGGCGCCAGTGGGAGGCCAGGATCCTGGAGCAGACCCCGGACCGGAAGGTGGCCTGGGCGGCCACCTCAGGGGCCACCAACGCCGGCTCCGTTACCTTCGAGGATCTCGGCGGCGGGCAGACCTCCATCGTGCTGAGCCTCGAATATGAGCCCGAGGGCCTCGTGGAAACCGTTGGCGACAAACTCAACGTTGTCGAACGGCAGGCGGAAAAGGACCTCGAACGGTTCAAGACCTTCATCGAAGACGAGGGCTACGCCTCGGGAGCCTGGCGGGGAAAGGTGGGCGCTGAGGGATCGGCCGGCACGCCGGGAGTCGAGGACGCGACCGCCTCCCGTGGTGATTCCGGCAAGGCCGGAGTGTCCGCCAAACTTGCTGCCGGGGTCGGGGTGGCGGCCGCCGCAGCCGTCGGCGTGGCAGCCGCCGCCGGCGGCAAGGATTCCAGCGACACAAGCCGCGCCCAGGACACAAGCCGGACACAGGACACTGTGGAGGCAACCCGGGCGGGCACAGTCGGCTCGGAGCAGCTGCCGCCGACCGGTACCTCAGGAAGTGTCTTCCCTCCGGCCGGGACAGCGTCCGGCACCGGTGTCGGCACGGCCGAACCGCTCGCCGACCGCGCCGCCACGCATCCCTTCGACCAGACCAACGGCCTGGTGGACGTGGAAGGGGATTCGGATGGAACCGCCGAATCCGACATCCGCAGCGCCGCCGAACGCGAAGAAAAGTCGGACAAGGGCCCCGGAACGATTCCGCCGAACCTGGCGGCCGGAAACACCGGGCAGTAAAAGGCATCATAATCTGATCCACGGGCGCCCTCCGCTCCCCCACGCTGCCGCAGGGCAGACGGGCGGCGGGGGGCGTTCCCGTGGGGGGCCGGGGATGCTCACCGGCCCTGCACCGGCGGCGGGCCCTGCACCGGCGGCGGTGAGCTCAGTAGCGGCGCGGCGTCAGGCGCGGCGTCAGTGGATGCGGGTGGCCTCGACGGCAATGCCGGGATCAGCGCCCGTAACAATGGCCTTGGCATCGGGAGAGGAGATACGGGTGGCAAGCTCCCTGACGACCGCTTGCAGCTCCTGCCGCAGCACGTCTGGGTCAATCGAGGCTGCGGCCAGCACGGAGCGCTCCATGTCAGCGGCAGCACTGACGGCTTCGCGCCCCCGGTCCGTCAGGGTGACCACGTGGCTGCGCCGGTCTGAGGTGCTGCGCTGCCTGGAGATGTGGCCGTGCGCTTCGAGGCGGCTGAGCGTCTTGCCCATTGTTTGTGCTTGGACACGAACCAGCTGAGCCAGTTGGGCCTGCGTCATAGGTCCGTTAACGGACAGCACTTCCATAGCAATGACCCCGGCGTGTGTCAGCCCGATGGCCCCCAGTTTTTCGTTCCAGGAGTGTTCAACGAGGCGTGCAGCCGTGGACAATAGGCGCCCAGTGGGCCAGCGATCCATATCAGGCATACCACTGAGTATAGCGAGCGCCGGATTCGTCGCCCGCACCACGGCTCATTAGGCTGGGTAACAACACCCCGCGAAGGAGAAATATCTTGCCTGAACGACTCATTCCCGGAGCCCCGGCTCCCGACTTCACCCTGAAGAATTCTGCCGCAGAAGACGTCAGCCTGCGGGATTTCCGGGGCCGGAGCACGGTGATTTACTTCTACCCGGCCGCATCCACCCCGGGCTGCACGAAGCAGGCCTGCGACTTCCGGGACTCCCTCGCGTCCCTGAAGCAGGCCGGCTACGAAGTGGTGGGCATCTCCCCCGACCCCGTGGGCAAGCTTGCGCAGTTCGCCGCCGCCGAGGGCCTGAATTTCCCGCTGCTCTCCGACGCGGACCATGCTGTTGCCGAGGCCTACGCCGCCTGGGGAGAAAAAAAGAACTACGGCCGCAGCTACGAAGGGCTCATCCGGTCCACCGTCGTCGTCGACCCGGAGGGAAAGGTGACCGCGGCGCAATACAACGTGCGCGCCACCGGCCACGTTGCAAAGCTCCGCCGCGACCTGAAAGTGGACGCTTAGGCCCACCAGCCCGGCGTCATCCCGGCAGGACAGTCAAAATGTACAATGGAGGCTGGCATCCAGTCTCCGGGTCTTCGCACCAGGACGGCGGCGCCGCGCGCGAGTGGTGAAATTGGCAGACACGCAGGATTTAGGTTCCTGTGCCTTCGGGCGTGGGGGTTCAAGTCCCCCCTTGCGCACACAAAGAGCCTCGGTCTTCGGACCGGGGCTCTTTTGCGTGCCCACGGCCGTCAATGTCCGCCATACTGGCCCTCTTTTGGAGCGCCGGCCAGCACAGCCGGGCCACACGGTCGCCGGGAAGCGCGCAAAACCGGGCCAGTTCGGCCAATTAAAAACTTTTCCATCCTGTACCCATCCGATTCCTCCGACCCCGCGAATACCCATTGAGACACCAACCAAGGGTCGGTGCCCAACCAGTCGGAAAAGGGCCACGGCGGCAGAGCCGCAGGCAACGCTCGGCACAACAAAGGAGAAACGAAAATGCAGACCATCAAGCGCACCACTTTCGCCGTTGCAGGTATCGCTGCTGCAGCCATGCTCAGCCTCACCGCCTGTGGCGGTTCCAGCACCACGGCATCCACCTCCTCGGCTCCGGCCTCCACCCCGTCAGCCTCCAGCATGGCGGCGTCACCGTCCATGAGCTCCTCGGCAGCAGCCATGGACCCGGCTGCCGACCTGGTCGGTGCCGGCTGTGCTGCCTACGCCGCCCAGGTCCCCAGCGGTGCCGGCTCCGTCTCCGGCATGGCTCTCGACCCGGTAGCCGTGGCGGCCTCCAACAACCCGATCCTCACCACCCTGACCGCGGCCGTGTCCGGCAAGCTCAACCCCAAGGTCAACCTCGTGGACACCCTGAACGGCAGTGAATTCACCGTCTTCGCACCGGTCGATGACGCCTTCAAGAAGATCGACGCCGCCACGATCGAAACGCTGAAGACGGACGATGCCCTGCTCAGCAAGATCCTGACCTACCACGTTGTTCCCGGCCAGATCACTCCGGACAAGATCGTCGGAACGCACAAGACGGTCCAGGGCGGTTCCGTGACGGTCACCGGCACCAAGGACGCCCTCAAGGTAGACGACGCCGGCGTCATCTGCGGCGGCGTGAAGACGGCCAACGCAACTGTTTACATGGTCGACTCGGTACTGATGCCCAAGTAAGCAGCACCAAGCGCTCCTGCTGCGGTTCCAGCTTGACTCCCTGGACCAACTAGGAGAACGAAGGCCCGCACCGGTGGTGCGGGCCTTCGTTCTGGAACCCGGAGCGCCGACAGCCGAGCTGCCGGCCGTCAATTAGACTGGGGCTGGTCCGCAGCCGGCGGGCCATCCAGTTTCCAGAGGTGATTCACGAGTGCCCAGCAGTCCAGTGGCCAGCAGTGCCTGGCGCCGCATTGCGGCCGGTATCGGGGCTGTCCTGCTTCTGCTTCCGCTCGCCTCCTGCACCGGAGCCCCGACGCCGGGTCCGGCCCCGTCGACTACTGCTGCAACGACCACCACCAGCGCCGACCCCACCGAGGTGTTCACCTTCGGCACGGCCTCGCAGCCACTCGGCCTCGATCCGGCGCTCGTTTCAGATGTGGAGTCCTACCGGATCACCCGCCAGGTACTGGAAGGACTCGTCGGGGTCGACCAGACAACGGGCCAGCCGACGCCGCTGCTCGCCACCGAATGGCAGGCAGCCGATGACGGCCGGACCTACACCTTCAAGCTCCGCGACAGGGTGACCTTCCACGATGGGTCCCCGTTCGATGCCGCATCCGTCTGTAGCAACTTCAACCGCTGGTTCAACTTTCCCGAGAGCCTCCGGCAGCAGGCCACCGGGACCAGCTTCAAGGGCGTCTTCAAGGCGCACGCCGACCAGGCCGCGCTTTCCATCTACAAGGGCTGCACCGCGCTGGCCCAGGACAACGTCCAGATCGAGCTCACGCAGCCTTTCACCGGATTCCTGCAGGCCCTCACCCTTCCGGCATTCGCCATCTCCTCGCCTCAGGCCCTCACCGCGCAGGGCGCCGACGTCCTGAACCAGAGCCGCGACGGCCAGGCCGTGTCCGCCTACGCGCTGCACCCCGTGGGCACCGGGCCCTATGTCTTCAGCTCCTGGAACGACGGGGACGTCACGCTGTCCAGCAACAAGAACTACTGGGCGGACAAGGGGCAGATCGGCACCATTCACTTCGTCACCTATGATCATCCGCAGACGCGCATGCAGGCCCTGCTGGACGGCAAGATCGATGGCTATGACACGGTCACGGTGGGCAACTTCGACCAGCTGGTCAAGCGCGGTCAACAGATCATCCAGCGGGACCCGTTCTCCGTGATGTACCTGGGCATGAACCAGGAAGTCCCCATCCTGCAGAACCTCAAGGTGCGGCAGGCGATCGAAATGGCCCTGGACAAGGACACCCTGATCCGCCGGTTCTTCATTGACAACACCGCCCAGGCCACCCAGTTCGTTCCGCCCAAGCTCAGCGGCTTCAACAACAATGCCCCGTCCCTGGGCCACAACCCGGCCAAGGCCAAGGAGCTGCTCGCCGAGGCCGGCTATCAGGGCGAGGAACTGAAATTCTACTACCCCCTGAACGTCACCCGCCCCTACCTCCCGACGCCGGAAAAGGTCTACGCGGAGATCAGCCGGCAACTGATCGCCGTCGGGCTGAACGTCAAGCCGGTGCCGGTGGACTGGTCCGAGGGGTATCTGCAGAAGGTCACCTCCCCCGGCGACCATGCCCTCCACCTGCTGGGCTGGAACGGTTCCTACGCTGACCCGGACAACTTCGTGGGTCCGCTCTTCGGCGAGAAGACCGGTGAATTCGGCTACCAGGATCCTCAGGTCTTCTCCAAGATTGCCCGGGCGCGCGGCCTGCCCGAGGGCAAGGATCGCACCGAGCAATACCAGACCATCAATGCGCAGATCGCGGCGACCGTTCCCGCCGTCCCCATTGCCTTCCCCATCTCCGCGCTGGCGCTGTCCGACCGTGTCCTCAGGTATCCGGCATCACCGGTCCTGAATGAAGTTTTCAACAAGGTCGAACTAAAGCCTTGACGGGCGGACCCAATTTCAGTTAGTGGGCGGTGCGGGATATTCTGTGACAGCCAGAGCCGCTGCTATCGGAGACTGATCGTGACTTTCATTTCCAAGACCCAACATGCCGACGTCGTCCTGATTGGCGGCGGCATCATGAGCGCCACGCTCGGCGCATTCCTGAAGCAGCTCGAACCGGACTGGACCATCTCCCTGTTCGAGAAGCTGGACGAACCGGGCCTGGAGAGCTCCGGGCCCTGGAACAACGCCGGAACCGGGCACGCCGCACTGTGTGAGCTGAACTACTCCCCTGCGGCCAAAGACGGCTCGGTGGATCCCGCCAAGGCGCTCCTCATCAACGAACAGTTTCAGCTCTCCCGCCAGTTCTGGTCCCATCTGGTCACCAACGGGATGATCGGCTCGCCCAAGGGCTTCATTAACACGGTCCCGCACATGAGCTTCGTGATCGGCGATGCCAACGCCAAGTTCCTGCGCAACCGCTACGAGGCGCTCAAGCCGAACCCGTTGTTCCGCTCGATGGAGTACTCCGAGGACCACGCCCAGATCGACAAGTGGGCCCCGCTGATCGTTTAGGGCCGCGACCAGCAACAGCGCATCGCGGCAACCCGGGCGGCCGAGGGGTCCGACGT
>JAODMA010000261.1 GCA_025464545.1 Arthrobacter sp.
TCTTGAAGGCGATGGCCTGGTACTTGCCGATGTTCTGCCCGAACGCGCTGCGTTCCTTCGCGTATTTCACCGACTGGTCCACGCAGCCCTGGGCTGCACCGACGGCGAGGGCTGCGATCGCGATCCGGCCCTCGTCGAGGATGGAGAGGAAGTTGGCGTAGCCCCGGCCCTGGGAGCCGAGCAGATTTGCCTCCGGGACGTGGACGTTGTTGAGCGTGAGCGGGTGGGTGTCCGAGGCGTTCCAGCCGACCTTGTTGTAGGCCTTTTCCGCCTTGAACCCGGGGGTGTTGGTAGGCACCAGAATGGTGGAGATTTCCTTTTTGATGCTGCCGTCCGGGCGCTCTTCCTGGTCCGTGACGGCGGTGACCGTGACAAGCCTGGTGATGTCCGTTCCGGAGTTGGTGATGAATTCCTTGTTGCCGTTGATGACCCATTCCCCGCCCTCAAGGCGGGCCGTGGTCTTGGTGCCGCCTGCGTCGGAGCCGGCTTCCGGCTCGGTCAACCCGAAACCGGCGAGCGCCTTGCCGGAGGCCAGCAGCGGCAGCCACTCCTGCTTCTGCGCCTCGTTGCCGAAGCGGTGGATCGGCATGGCTCCGAGGGAGACGCCGGCCTCGAGGGTGATGGCGACGGACTGGTCCACCCGGCCGAGCTGTTCAAGGGCGAGGGACAGCGCGAAGTAGTCCCCGCCCATGCCGCCGAACTCCTCCGGGAAGGGCAGGCCGAAGAGGCCCAGGTCCGCCATCTGGGCGACGACCTCGTAGGGAAAGCTGTGTTCCTCGTCGTGCTTGGCGGAGACCGGGGCCACCACTTCGTCGGCGAATGCGCGGACGGTGTTGCTGAGGTCCTGGTATTCCTCGCCGAGTTCAAAATCTGCCATCGGGTGACTCCTTTGTCTGTCCTGCTTGCCTGTGTACTGCGTGTCTGTAGTTTTTTCTGCGGGCCCGGGCCTGAAGCCTGGGCCGGCCCGTTACTCCGCGGCGCCCAGTGCGGCGACGGCTTCCCCGATCGTGTCCTCCGCCGTGGAGGGCGCCTCGGGGTGGCCGCCGGCGTGGATGGTGGCGAGTACCTGGTCCGCCTTGACGAGGTCGCCGGACTGGACGCTGATATGGACGGTCCCGTCAAGGGGTGCCACCAGCTGGTGTTCCATCTTCATGGCTTCCACTGCGACCAGCACCTGGCCGGCCTCCACCGTGTCGCCGTTGCGGACGGACACGGATACGACGGTGCCGGGCATCGGCGAGCGCACGTCCGGGTCGGCGGCGCCCGCAACGCGTTCAATGCCCGCCAGCACCCGGGCCAGCTTTGCTTCGCGGCTGAGCACCTCAAGCCGGCAGGACCAGCCCTCATTGCCGACGTAGACTGTCTCCGGCCTGCCCGACCGCGGGTGATCCGGCCAGGTGGACGCCCGGGCGGATCGCCGTTCCTGGCCGTCGACCGACAGGAATACCTCGGAGCGGGAGAGTCCGAGGACCTTCACCTGGTGCTCGGGACCGCCATTGACCCTCACTCGTGCGTGCGCCGGATCCAGGTTGCCCTGCCAGGTGACGGAGACGGTGGAGAGACCCCCGCCCGGGACGCCGAAGCTGACCGTCCACGGTGCCGGCGCGCCCAGGCGCCAGCCCGTGGTGGTGTCCCAGGGGGATCCCACGGTTGCCGGGCCCGCGGCGTGGACCCAGAAGGGCATGGCCGCGGCAATGAGCTCGGCATCCCCGACGTGCCGGAAGGTGAAGTCCGGCATCCTGCGTTCGATCAGGCCGGTGTCGAGCCGGCCGGCCCGGACGTCGGCGTCGTTGATCAGCAGGCGCAGATACTCGACGTTGGTCTCGACGCCGAGCACGGTGTACCGCGCGAGGGCTGTGTCGAGCTTGGCCAGCGCGGCCGCACGGTCCGGTCCCCAGGCGATGACCTTGGCGAGCATGGGGTCGTAATCACTGGAGATTTCGAGTCCCTCCCGCAGCGAGGAATCGATCCGGATGGCCGGATCGGCCGAGGCCGGGCCGACGGATGCACGATCTTCCTTCGCGGTGAAGACCGTGCCCCGCTCATCCAGGAGCGCCACCTTCCCGCCCGAGGGCAGAAAGTTCCGCTCCGGCACCTCGGCATAGACGCGTGCCTCGACCGCGTGGCCGTCGAGTGCGACCTCGTCCTGCGTCACCGTCAGCACTTCCCCGGCGGCGATCCGCACCTGCCATTCGACGAGGTCGACGCCGGTGACCATCTCGGTGACGGGGTGCTCGACCTGCAGACGGGTGTTCATCTCCATGAAGAAGAACTCGTCCGGCGCGTTGTCCGAGACCAGGAACTCCACAGTCCCTGCGCCGCTGTAATGAACGCTGCGCGCCGCATTGCAGGCAGCTTCGCCGATCCGGGCCCGGGTGGCGCCGCCGTCGTTCAGCGCCTCCAGCAGCGGCGACGGGGCTTCCTCGATGACCTTCTGGTGGCGGCGCTGCAAGGAGCACTCGCGCTCCCCCAGGTGGATGACGTTGCCGTGGTTGTCCGCCAGAATCTGGACCTCGATGTGGCGCGGCGCGAGCACCAGCCGCTCCAGGAAGAGGGTGTCGTCGCCAAAGGCGCCTGCCGCGACCCGGCGGGCGGTCGCCAGGGTGGCCTCCAGCTCCTCGGGCCGCGCCACGATGTGCATGCCCTTGCCGCCGCCGCCGGCGGAGGGCTTGATCAGCAGCGGGAAGCCGACGCCGGCGGCGGCCTCGATCAGCTGGGCGTCCGTCATCCCGGGCTCGGCGATGCCCGGGACCACCGGAACGCCGTAGCCCGCGACGTGGTTCTTGGAGCGGATCTTGTCGCCGATGACGTTGAGGGACTCGACGCCGGGGCCGATGAAGGTGACGCCGGCGTCTTCCAGGGCACGGGCAAAGTCGACGTTCTCGCTCAGGAAGCCGTAGCCCGGGTGGACGGCCTCGGCGCCGGTGTCGCGGCAGGCCTGGATGATGGCGTCGATCTTGAGGTAGCTCTCCGCCGCGGCGGCCGGGCCAATCCGGACGGCGACGTCTGCTTCGCGCACGTGCAGGGCGCCGGCGTCGGCGTCGGAATAGACGGCCACCGATCGGATGCCCAGGTCGCGCAGGGTCCGGATCACCCGGCAGGCGATCTCGCCGCGGTTGGCGACGAGCACGGTGCCGAAGAGGGGCTTTCTGGCGGCAGGGGCGGCGGACGGTGAACTCGTCGTCGGTGAAGAAGTAGTCATTGCTGGCTCACATCCGGAACAGGCCGAAGGAGGTCTCCGGCAGCGGGGTGCGGGAGACGACGTCGAGCGCCAGTCCCAGGACAGTGCGGGTGTCCGCGGGGTCGATCACGCCGTCATCCCAGAGGCGGGCGGTGGAGTAATACGGGC
>JAODMA010000294.1 GCA_025464545.1 Arthrobacter sp.
GGAAAGGTACGCGCCAGGCGAGTTCGCCGCCCAGGTTCACGCTGACCAGGAATACAAGGTTGGCCAGCAGAAGGCCTACCGGGAAGCCGGCCTGAACGATGCCGGTGTACCTGCCCTTGGATTTCCACGGGGCATGTTCGTAGCTCATCAGGATGGCGCCGCCCCATTCCGCGCCGAAGGCGAGGCCCTGGACGATGCGGACAAAGACCAACAGCGCCGGCGCCAGCAAACCGACCTGGCTGTAAGTGGGGAGCAGGCCGATGAGGAAGGTGGCAATGCCCATCAGAATCAGGGATGCGACGAGGACCGGCTTACGGCCGAGCTTGTCGCCGAGGTGGCCGCCGATGATGCCGCCGATCGGACGGGCCGCGAAGCCGACGCCCAGGGTTGCGAAGGCAGCGAGGGTTCCGGTCACCGGATCGCCCGTGGGGAAGAAGGCAGTGCCGAAATACAGGGCTGCTGCCGTGCCGAAACCGATAAAGTCATAGGTCTCGATCACCGCGCCGACGCCGGAGCCGATAGCGACCCGCTTGGCGTCCTTGGTGCCGTGGACCGGGCCCCGCATGGTGAGAGCTTCTTTGCTCATAACAAATCCCTTTCGAAGAGTGGCAGACGCCGGGCGCCACCACTGTCGACTGTTAACAACTGATGCTCAAGTGTGACCCGCGCCATAGATCAATGTCAACAGTCAACTCTAAGGGTTGACTGTTGACAGTGCGTGTCCATAAGGTGGTCTCTATCACGACCGCCGCAGGGCTTGACCAGAGGATCAATGACGATGTTTCACTCCCGACTCGGCTGCTCATCCATCAGCTTCCGCCATCAGGGTCTGCCGACAGCTCTCCGTACGATGACGGAACAAGGGTTCGGGGAGATTGACCTCGGCGCGCTCCCCGGTGTCTGCGATCACGTCCCGTATGACCTGAGTCCGGATGCCGTCGCTTCCGTGGCGGCCCAGGTAGCAGCTTGCGGGCTTCGCGTCCGTTCGGTCAACGGCGACGTTGGGGACCTCAATGCCGTGCTCGACGCCGCCGGCGGGGCCGCCCGACGCCGACACCTCGACGCGCTCCTTACCCTCACGGCCAAGATTGGGGCGTGCGCGCTGGTTCTTCCCTGCGGTGCCCTGAGCCACGAACCCGTCCGAAGCCTCGAGGAGGACCTGGACGCGATCGCGGCCGAGCTGACCCGCGCCGGGGAGCGCGAAGCGGCGTTCGGCGTCGAACTTTGGACCGAGTCCCTTCACTTCCTACGATTCTGCTGGAACCTCGAGCGCGCCGAACAGCTGGCCCAACGCTTGGCGGGAACCGGCGTCGGCATCGTAATGGACTTTAGCCATATCGTCGCCGCCGGCGAGGACCCCCTTGAGTACCTCCGGCGTCACGAAGGCCGGATCTCCCACGTGCACCTGCGCGACGCGGTGCCGGGGAACATCAACCTCAGCATCGGCAACGGGCAGGCGGACTTCGCCGCGGGCCTCCGGGCTCTCGCAGCGCAGGGCTACACCGGGCATTTCTCTCTGGAGCTCGAAACCAGGGACCTCGAGCACGACAAACGCCCTGCCGCGGCCGCCAAGGCGGCCAGCTTCATTACCGACCTCATCTGATCCATCCTCATCCAGTGCCGCCAAGGCAATCCCAAGGAGCATCATGAACAACACCATCCAGCGCACAGCCGTCCTGACCGGAGCCACTTCCGACCGGGGTATCGGCATCACCACCGCACGCCGCTATGCCAGCCACGGCTGGGCCGTAGTCATTCTGGACCTCGACGGCGAGAAGTCAGCCAAGGTAGCCACGGACATCGGCAACGAATTCAACGTCCCCGCCTACGGCCACGAGATCGACGTCGCCAGCGAGGAATCCGTCAATGCCGCCTACCGGGCCGTGGCGGCGGAAGTCCGCTCCGGCAACCTGCCCCCGGTCGGAGCACTGGCCAACATTGCCGGCATCACTTCTCCGGTGGCGTTCCTGGAAACCACCCTGGAGCTGTGGAACAAGGTCATGGCGGTGAACTCCACCGGGACGTACCTCGTGACGAAGGCCTTTCTGCCGGACATGATCGCCAGCGGCTGGGGCCGGATTGTGAACATGTCCTCGGTCTCCGCCCAGCGCGGTGGCGGCGTCTTCGGCAAGGTCCCGTATTCGGCCGCCAAGGCCGCCATCCTCGGCTTCACCAAGGCCCTGGCCCGGGAGATCGGCAGCACGGGTGTGACCGTCAACGCCATCACGCCCGGTGCGGTGGATACCAACATTCGGGTCGGCAGCACGGATGAGCAGGAAGCGGCCATCAACGCCGGGATCCCCGTGGGCCGCAATGCCAGCACCGAGGAAATCGCGGCCGTCATCACCTTCCTGTCCTCCGAGGAATCGGCCTACCTCACCGGGACCACCATCGACATCAATGGCGGAAGCCACATCCACTAGCAGCCTTCGGAAGCCCTCGCTGGCTTCTGCGACGTCCGCTCCGACCCGGTCCGGCAGGTTACGGGCGGTGCCGTCCGACGGCGCGGCGGCCGGCTGACCGCCGAACTCTTACCAGTTCTGCGGGTCGTTGCGCCGGCAACGCAGGCTGCTGCACTGCCGGGCGCTTACCTGCCAGTTTGGCTGGGTGTCGGCCAGGGCACGTTCGTCCTTCCAGGTTGGGACCACCCTGGAACCGCACTCGGGACAGGGCAGCTCCATGTGTGCACGTCTTTGTGCCTTGTTCATATGTCCCCCCCGGAAAAACAGCGGTGCCCAGACCCGCTCGTCGTGGTCGATTCCTCAGCACTCTAGCTATATTTCCATCGAATCTACAAACTCTCCTGATGTGGTCGGCTACGACGCTTGCGGTGGGAGCGGCAGGACTATTCTGACGACTATGGAACGCGTTCCGGTGGTACTGCTGCGAGGGCCGGTAAACACACCCTTGAGAAGGATTCAAAGCCGTGTCCGGTGAGGAGTGGCCCGCCGGACCCATCGTGCTGGGAGTCGGCTGGGAATTTTCGGACCGGACCGTGCGGATGGCCGCCGGCCTCGCTGCCGGAACGGGCCTGCATCTGGTGTGTGCATTCGTTGACCCTGCCAGTTACCTGACGGAATGGGCACCCGCCGGCGCCCAGCCTGCCGTATCGCTGGACCCGGTGGCCAACGAGGAAGCCGCCTACCCGGCAGAGCGTCTCCTTCGCCGCCTTGAAGCGGTTCTCGGACCGCCCGGGGCCGAGTGGTCTTTTCGGGTGCTGAACGGCGATATTGCCGTATCGCTCACCCGGCTGGCCGAAAGCGTCGGGGCATCCCTGGTTGTCGTCGGGGGCCAGCGGCCGGGCGTTCGCGCCTGGCTGGACCGGCATCTCGAAGGCTCCGTGTCTGCCCAGCTGACCCGGAACCAACACCGGCCGGTTCTCGTCATTCCGTGCCCGGCCTGAACAGACGCCAAAACCTGGACCCATCCAAAGGCACATCTGCTTCGAAGCCCAAGTAGCACCGTCCGGGATGAATCGCGTCCGGCGGTCTGTCGAGGCCCCGTCAGCAGAAGGATCAGAGAGATGACAACTACGGACTACGCCCGGTTCCTCACGACGTGCATCAGTGCGGACCCGGACCTTGACGAGGGGCTGGCCGATGACGAGCTGTACGGGGTGTACATCAGCTGGTGCCTTCTCCAGCGCTTGCGGCCAGAACCTTCCGAGGCATTCTGGACGGCCATGCGGGATCTCGGTATCCGCGATCCCCGGCGGGGCTCACGCGGCCTCATCCGTCCCGGGCTCCGCATGACCGGACCTGCAGCTGTGGATTACATCCTGGCGCGGCGCCCGGTTCTCGTCTGAGCCGGCTCGCGGAGTTAGCCCGGAACCATGGCCTTGCCGCCGTCGGCCGCGGCTTGGGCGGCCGAGGTTCCGCCCGCATCGGCGATGGCGAGCGTCAGCTTGGCCAGCACATCGTCTGGTGTTCCGTCGGCTTCAAGCTCAGTGAACCGGGCGTATTCGGGAATCGATTGGTAGGCGGCCCGGAATGAGTCGAGCTCCTCGAGGGTTTCCGCGTCCGTGCCGCGTGCCAGCACCCTTTCATGCGCTTGTTCAGGGGTGATGACCAGGTGGACGACCAGGTCTGGTTTAGGGAGCTTTCCGAGGATGAACGGAAGGAGCCTGCCGCGGGGAAGTTGCCGCGCCTCACGCAAGGCGAGCTGGCAGTAGAGGTGGCGGTCCATGATGACCAACCCCGGATGCCGGTAGGCCCTGGCATGGGACAGCAGCACGTTCGCAGTGCGGATCACTGTCTCGATGGCATCCGCCAGCCGTGGCGGGAGCTGCACGCCGAACCTGGCGCTCAGCAGGGACATCCTGCGCCGGCCGGCATAGTTGCTGAGAAGGAGCGCGTCCTCACCGGCGGTGCGGACAGCAGCAACCACAGACCGTGCAGCCGTGGTTTTTCCTGAGCCGTCAATCCCGGTCAAGACAATTAGCAAGCGTGCTCCTTCTCAAGATGAGCCGGTCGGGCCCGCCTGCGGGCGCCCGCCGGGCGCCACGGCGGAGAAGCGGCGCCGATGAGCGTCCGCCTACCAGTCCAACGGTGGATGCTGCCGAATCGTGCCGGGCGCGACACCCGGGACAGTCCTCTCAGCGTACCCGCGGCGGAGGCTGGCTGCTGACCTGGATCCCCGGCCCAGTGATGATCTTTGCGTTGATATGGTCCGTCGGGGTGCCTGGACTGCCGCCTTCAGATGCCACCGCGGCGAAGGAGTCTGCCGCCTGGTGTCCGGCCGTCGACCTCGTGTCCGCGCAGGAACGTCCTTCGGACCAGGCCCGAAAGAGACCGGCCGTCGTAGGGGGTGATCGGGTTCTTGTGCTGGAGTTTGGCGGCATCGACAACAAACGCCTCGTCCGGGGCGAAGACGGAAAAATCGGCGTCGTAGCCCAGGGCAAGCTGTCCCTTGCTATTCAGCCGCGCAAGATTGGCCGGCCTGGCCGCCATCCACTCCACAACCTGTTCCAACGCAATGCCGCGACGCCGGGCCTCGGTCCACATCAGCGGGAGCCCCAGCTGCAGCGAGGACACCCCGCCCCATGCGATCGCAAAGTCGCCGTTTTCAAGGTCTTTCAGGTCCAGGGTGCTGGGGGAGTGGTCCGACACAACGCAATCGATCGTGCCGTCCTGCAGGCCCTCCCAGAGCAGCTCGCGGTTGGATGCCTCCCGGATCGGGGGGCAGCATTTGTAGGCCGTGGCGCCGTTCGGGATTTCCTCGGCCGTGAGGGTGAGGTAGTGCGGACAGGTCTCGACCGTGAGGCGAACGCCGTCGCGCTTGGCGCTGGCGATCATCGGCAGCGCGTCCGACGAGGACAGGTGCAGGATGTGCGCGCGGGCGCCGGTCCAACGGGCGCGCTCGATCACCTCGGCGATGGCCTTGTTTTCGGCGCCGCGGGGGCGGGAGGCGAGGAACTTCGCGTACTGGTCGCCTTCGGCGCTGGGCGCACGGTCTATCGCGTGTGAATCCTCGGCGTGGACGATCATGAGCGAATCGAAGGACTTCAGCTCAGCCAGGTCCTCTTCCAGTTCGTCAGCGTTCAGATGCGGAAATTCGTCTACCCCGGAGTGCAGCAGGAAGGATTTGAAGCCGAACACACCCGCGTCATGAAGCGGGCGGAGGTCCCGTTTGTTTCCCGGTATGGCGCCGCCCCAGAACCCGACGTCCACGAATGCCTGGTCCGCGGCCACCTCGCGCTTGAGTTTGAGTGCTTCCACCGTGGTGGTGGGTGGGATGCTGTTCAACGGCATATCGATGATGGTCGTGACGCCGCCGGCGGCGGCAGCACGCGTGGCGGAGGCGAATCCTTCCCACTCCGTGCGCCCGGGCTCGTTGACGTGGACGTGCGTGTCAACGAGGCCCGGGATGAGGGTCTCGTCGTCGGTGAGTTCGATGACTTCGGCACCGGACAGATTATTGCCGAGGGGCTCGATGGCGGCGATTACGCCAGCACGTATGCCCACTTCACGCGGGGCGGTCCCGGCCGTCGTCAGGACACGCTGGCCCCGGAGAACGAGGTCGTAGGCTACATCAGGCATTGAGGGTCTCCTTGCTTCCGGCGGGTTGGCCTTGCTGCCAGTTCCGTCAGCCGGGCACCTAGATTCCGGCCCAGGCGTTCCAGGAGCGGTCCTGCTTCCGCTATACATGTGTCTACATTGCTTTCGAACTCCGTCAAAGCGTGCACCTCGCGGAATCCGGCGGTCCGGAGCCGTTCCGG
Organism: Arthrobacter sp.; assembly: GCA_025464545.1. Classification (GTDB taxonomy): domain Bacteria; phylum Actinomycetota; class Actinomycetes; order Actinomycetales; family Micrococcaceae; genus Arthrobacter. Next base: position 6,218 of record JAODMA010000294.1, read on the forward strand.
CCCCAGCGTGGTCCGTCCGCAGACGGCTATCACCGGATGCCCGCGTGCCCCGCCGCCCGCGCAACGCCGAGCGGCTTTTTGCCCAGCGCGCTTTTGCTCGTCCAGGCTGCCTTCGCCGGTAATCACCAACTCCGCACCGGTGAGACAGCCGGCCAGTCCGGTGAAGTCGAGCACGACGTCGATGCCCCCATCGCGGCCGCGGACCGCGAAGTCCGCCCGCAGCGGCACCCCAGTCGGCCGCTGACCAGTGCGCTGCGGCGGGTGAAGCCGGACTCGACGGCGGCGTCCAGGGTGCCTTCGCCGCCGTCGGCGACCGGAATCCGAAGAACCTCCAGGTCACTGATCCCTCCGGGCCAGGGTGTGGCGGACGCCGCCGTGGGCCCTCATAGCCGAATAGAACGGGTTGATTGCGGCACCTGGCAGGCCGAACGCCTCAGTGGCGCCCTCCTTTTCCAGGATGGCGATGGCAGCGTCTACGGTGCGCATCTTGGTCATGGTGTACTCCTTGAAAGTCTGTTTTGGGTGTGCTGGAGGCCGGACCGGCGAACTGTCGCGGGGCACCTACGGGGAGCCGCCGTCGTGAATTACGACGGCGGCCGGCTTGTTTCGTGTCGAAGTGCCCCGGGCGGGGACTCACTTGGCGAGAGGCTACTTCCGGCCGCTGAGCTGCAGGACCTGCTTGAAGAGGCCGGAGTGGTCCAGCGCGCCGTCGCCCTGATTAACGGTGGCGGCGACGAGCTGCGCGACGACGGCGCCGAGCGGGATGGCGACGTTGGCTTCCCGGGCGGCGGAGGTGACGATGCCCAGGTCCTTGTGGTGGAGGGCGAGGCGGAAGCCGGGGTCGAAGTTGCGGTCCAGCATCTTCCGGCCCTTCTGGTCTAGGACCCGGGAGCCGGCCAGGCCGCCGCCGAGGACCTTGAGCGCCGCATCGGTGTCCACGCCGTAGGCCTCAAGGAAGGCGATCGCCTCGCCGAGGACCTCGATGTTGACCGCGACGATCAGCTGGTTGGCTGCCTTGACGGTCTGGCCCGAGCCGGCGGGACCGACGTGGACGATGGTCTTGCCCACAGCGTTCAGGACATCCTGGGCCGCCTCGAAGTCTTCCGGTTCGCCGCCGACCATGATGGACAGCGTGGCGTCGACAGCACCTTGCTCGCCGCCAGAGACCGGGGCGTCCAGGGCGCGGATCCCTGCCGTCCTGGCGTTCTCGGCCAGTCTTTTGGCGACGTCCGGGCGGATGCTGCTGGCGTAGATCCACAGGGCAGCCGGCGTGACGTTGGCGAAGACGCCGTCGGGTCCGCTGACCACTCCTTCGACGTCGGGGGAGTCCGGGACCAGCGTGATCACGACGTCGGCCTCCCGGACGGCGTCCGCGATGCTGGCGGCTCCCCGCCCTCCTTCGGACACGAGTTTGTCGATCTTGTCCTGGCTGCGGTTGAAGCCGGTGACGCTGTGGCCGGCCTTGACCAGGTTGATGGCCATGGGCAGGCCCATGATTCCGAGTCCGATGACTGCAACGTTGCTCATGGTGGCTTTCCTTACTGAGTCTTGAGGGTGGTGCCCTGGCCGGTTGAGCGGCTAGCTGGCGACGCGCTGCCGGATGGCCCAGGCGAAGGCAGTTTCCGCCGGCTGCTTGTATTCGAGTCCGATGTAGCCCTCGTAGCCGAGTTGGCGGCTGCGGGCGATCCATTTTCCGAGGGGGAGCTCACCCGTTCCGGGGGCCCCTCGGCCGGGGTTATCGGCGATCTGGATGTGGCCGAAGTCTTTGGCATGATTTTCGATGACGGTGGCGACGTCGTCCCCGTTGACTGCCAGATGGTAAAAGTCGGCGAGGAGCTTGATGTTCTCCGCGCCGGTTTCCTGCTTCACCCGGGAGATGGTCCGGATGGCATCATCAGCCGTGCGGAGCGGGTAGCGGGGAGCTCCGCTGACCGGTTCGAGCAGGACGGTGCCTCCGATCCGGGCGACTCCCGAGGCCGCGGCCGCGAGATTCCTGACCGCCAGTTCGTCCTGGGCCTGCGGGGTGTGCTCTTCCTGGCGGTTGCCGTAGAGGGCGTTGAAGGCCTTGCAGCCGAGGCGTTCGCCGATACCGGCTACAACGTCGATGTTGTCCTTGAACTCCGAGCAGCGGCCTTTCCACGACACCAGTCCCCGGTCTCCGGCTGGCATGTTTCCTGCGTTGAAATTGAGGCCGGTCAGCTGGACGCCCGCGTCGGTAATGGCCCGCTCGAAGCCGGTGACAGCGGCGTCGCCAGGAACGGACTCGTCAAACGGCCACCAGAACTCGACGGCGTTAAAGCCGGCGGCTTTTGCCGCGGCGGGCCGCTTGAGGAGGGGCAACTCCGTCAGGAGCATGGAGCAGTTCACCGAATACGTCATTGTGCGTTCCTTCAGGCTCTGGACCGGAACTTACCGGCTGGCAATTATTTCGCATAGTGGAAAAGATATATTGCTCTGTGAAAAGTCTAGGGGGGTACGGGGAAACCAGTCAACCCCCGGAGCGGGATTGCGGCGGCCGGCAGGCGTCATGTCACGGACGGGGCCCACACGGGGTTAAATGGCCGCGCCCCGCGGCCGCATGGTCCGGGGCGCAACTGGAAGTGATCTCAGGTGAGGCGGATCTGCCGGTTGACATCCTTGTAGAGCAGGTAGCGGAACTTGCCGGGGCCGCCGGCATAACAGGCCTGCGGGCAGAAGGCGCGCAGCCACATGAAGTCGCCGGCCTCGACCTCCACCCAGTCGTCGTTAAGGCGGTAGACAGCCTTGCCATCGAGGACGAAGAGGCCGTGCTCCATCACATGCGTTTCGGCAAACGGGATGGAGGCGCCGGGCTGGAAGGTCACGATGTTGACGTGCATGTCGTGCGCCAGATCGTCGGGGTCCACGAAGCGCGTGGTCGCCCAGGCGCCGTTGGTGCCAGGCATGGGCCGCGGCTCGACGTCCTGGTCACGGGTGACGAAGGACTTCGCGGTGAAGCCGTCCAGCGGCTCGTAGGCCTTGCGGATCCAATGGAAACTGGCAGCCTCACCGGCCCCGTCACCGACGCCGTCCCCGCCTTGGGCGGAGTCGTTGGACACCTTCCAGTTCGAGCCGGCCGCGAGATAGGCGTAGCCGCCCGCCACGAGGTGGTGGATCTCGCCGTCCAGGGTCAGTGTCAGCGCGCCCTTGGTCAGAAAAAGAACACCTTCGACGCCGGCTTCGGCCTCCGGCTTCCCGCTGCCGCCGCCCGGCGCCACCTCGACAATCAGCTGCGAGAAAGTCGTGGCGAAGCCTGCGATGGGTCGGGCGAGGATCCAGGCGCGGGTGTTCGTCCAGCCGGGGAGGTTGCTCGTGACGATGTCGCGCAGCACGCCCTTAGGGATGACCGTGTAGGCCTCCTTGACGACCGCGCGGTCGGTGAGAAGCTGGGTCTGCGGCGGCAGGCCGCCTTCGGGTGAGAAGTAGTTGCTCATGGACGCTCTCCTGCGACGGGAAGTGGGTCGTTGTGTGAGGCGGGCTGCGCCAGCCGCGGGTGGGCCAGAACTGTTAGTTGCGCGATTCCGACGCCGGCGAGCGCCTGCACATCTTCGGCGTCCACGGCGCCGCACTGGACACCGCGGAGAACGAATGCGGCGAGGGCCCTTGCCGTGGCCGGCTCGTCCAGGACGCCGCCCTCGGTGCGCAGCACGTAGTTGCGCAGTCGCGCCGCCGCGGCGGGGAGCCCCTGCCGGTAGAACGCATAGGTGGCCGCGAACCTGCTCGGCAGCTGGGCAGGGTGCAGGTCCCAGCCCTGGTAGAGCCCGCGCTCGAGCGAGGTCCGCACGTGCTTCTGGTACAGCCGCCACGCCCGGCGCACGACGTCGCGGTTCTCCAGCACCTGCTCGCCGGTGAGCACGCTGCCCGCCGCCGCGCGGTGCGGTCCCACCGGCATCACGTTCGTGGCGCCGTCGCTCAGCAGCAGCCCCCGCTGGGCCAGCGACACCTGCATCACGTGTCGCGCGAAGCCCGTCGCCGGATGGTTCATGTGCTGCTGCGAGGCGGTCACGCCCACCAACGCCGTGTAGTCGTACGTACCGAAGTGCGCACCACGCACGCGGCCGTTCCCCGCATCGACGAACGCCGGCAGCGGGCAGGCGCCATCGTCGCCGATGATCGACTGCGGCGTCTCGACCATCAGCTCCAGCTGGGTCGATCCGATCGGCAGCCCGGTCGCGCGCTCGATCCGCACGAGCGCCGCGTCGACGGCGGCAACCTGCCCGGCGTGCACGACCTTCGGCACGGTCACCACGAAGTTGGCGGGGAGCGGCGAGGTGCTGTGGTGCAGGTGGGGCTCGGCGTGGGTCGTGGTACCGGCCTCGACGCCCGGCTCGTCCGCGATCGACGTCGGACGCCCGACGACGCGCGCCGCGAGCGTGGTCAGGAACAGGTCGAGCGTCCGCAGCGCGCGCGGCGCCAGCTCGTTCGACAGCGTCTTGATCCGGATGCCGACGAACGGCGGCAGCGTGCCTGCCTCGGCGCCGTCGGCGACGGCCTCGGCGCAGCGCACGGCCTCGGCGTCCTCGACCTCGTCGGGGCGGTTGCCGTAGCCGTCCTCGAAGTCGAT
>JAODMA010000296.1 GCA_025464545.1 Arthrobacter sp.
GCCCCGCCGAGTTTGGCCAAGGCAATGTGAGCCAGCCCCATGGGGCCTCCCCCGATGATGAGAACGCGCTCGCCGGACTTGATCCCGATCCGGTCCTGGCCATGAATCGCGCAGGCGAGGGGTTCAACGTATGCCGCCGCGTCCAGGCTCAGGGATTGCGGCAGAACGTAGACGTTTGACACGGGTACGACCACGTACTCCGCGAGTCCGCCCGAGGAATGGACTCCGAGTTGCGAGACCCCCGGGCAGAAGAGCTTCTGGCCCCGCCGGCAGAAAAAACAATGGCCGCAAGCGATGTTGATGTCGACGACGACGTTGTCATTCACTGCCAGAGAGCCGGTGCTCGAACCGAGGGCTGCAATGGTTCCAGAAAATTCATGCCCCAGCGTCAGCGGCAGGTTGGGCGCGGGGAATGTGCCTTTGGCGATGTGCAGGTCGGTGCCGCAGATTCCGCTACGCCATACCCTGACGAGAACCTCTCCGTCTCGAGGCTCGGGGACAGGGACTTCGTCCAAGCGGAGGTCGCCTGCGCTGTGGAGCCGCACAGCCATCATCGTTCTTCCCATAGAAACTGCTCCTTTGTCGCTGTGTGAGTACCAGCGACCGAGCGACTCCGCCCACTGGCTTCCGGCTTGCCGGTGTGAAGAGTGTGACACAGGTCGCAGGACTTTTACTAGTGTTCGGACAAAAGTCGTTGGTTCGCGGATGAAGTTGCGCCGTGGCACCGACGCAAGTCAAGGGGTGGCGCCGACTTAGCCCACCAACGCCTCGCGCGCGGAGGACGGTTCTTACGGCGCCATAACCGCAGAAGTTGGTTGCCATTTACAGAACTTTCAATTGCAATTGACACAACTTCGACCGCGGGGTCCATAATGGTTCGTATCCCAGGTGGGAATACGCAAACGGCGTCTTTGGGTGGACTCACAGGATCGCCCCACGGCCAACGGCTATGCACAACCGATCAGTAAGGCGTTGATGACCTTGACCCAATCCCTGACAAGCGAGCTCAGCCAGCCGAGGACCAAGAAAGCGGTAAATTAAATGCCAGGATTCGGTGCCGGCGAGCTTTTTCAGATACTAAGGGACGGCAGGCCGCGTACACGTTCCGAATTATCGGCCGCGACCGGCTTTGCGCGCTCCACGATTACTTCCCGGATAGATGAACTGATTGATACTGGTTTCATTGCCCCCGTCGGAGACGCCGCTTCGACGGGCGGCCGGCCGTCGGCCCTGGTGGCCTTCAACCCCGCAGCGCGTCTGGTGGCAGCGGCGGATATTGGTGCCACGCACGCGACGGTGGCCCTGCTCGACCTGGCCGGGACCACTTTGGCCAAAGTCACGGAAGAAATTCAGATTGCAGCAGGACCCGAGCCGGTGTTGGAGAGGCTCGTGGGGACGGTCAGTTCGCTCCTGGCCGGACTTGGCAGGAAAAAGAGTGATGTCATCGCAGTGGGCATCGTGCTTCCCTGTCCGGTTGATCATTCTTCCGGGAAACCGTCGCAGCCGCCGATCATGCCGGGCTGGAACGGTTTCGATGTTCCCCGCTATGTCCAGCGCAGCTATGACGTGGCTGTCCTGGTGGATAACGACGTCAACATCATGGCCCTGGGCGAGCGAGCCGTGGCGTGGCCGGAGTCCGAAAACATGATCTTCCTCAAGGTTGCGACTGGCATCGGGTCGGGCATCATCAGCAGCGGACAGCTGCAGCGCGGTGCCGACGGCTCTGCAGGCGATGTCGGGCACATTGCAATCGGGCGGGCGGCAGGCATCGCCTGCCGGTGCGGCAATATCGGGTGCTTGGAAGCCATTGCCGGACGGCCGGCTATAGCGGCGGCTCTGAGGGCTGAGGGCGTAGAACTTGAGCGCGACAGTGACGTGGTTGCCCTGGTCCGGAAGGGAAACCTCCTGGCGAGCCAGGTTGTGCGCCAAGCAGGGCGGGATATCGGGGAAGTCCTCAATATGTGCGTCAGCATCCTGAATCCGTCGCTTATCGTCATTGGCGGCTCGATGGCTGAAGCGAGTGAACAGTTGATCGCAGGAATGCGGGAAGTCGTCTATTCACGCTCTACTCCTCTGGCAACGCAGCACTTGTCCATCGTCCAAGCCCGGACGGGGGCAGACGCAGGCGTCATCGGCGCAGGAATTATGGCAATTGATTACGTCCTGGCGCCGGAGAACCTTGTCCTTCTAACCGCGGCCTAAAGGCGCGTTTAGCGCGGACTAAGGGGGAACGCTCGGGCGTCAGGTTCCGTCTGCGGTGAGGGCGCGTGATAGCAATGGGACTGATGAAAGCATATTTCTGCCCGGCGGCCGAGCTGCGGCGCCCATGAGCGCCAACTTCCTCACGCGGGTGCCGCGCAGCTGGCTCCTGCTGGCCGCGATCGGACTCATCGCTCTGAACATGCGCGGTCCGTTCGTGGCCGTGGCCCCGGTGGTCGGCCCCATGCAGCAGGAGCTCGGCTTCTCGCCCGTGGAAGTGGGGTTCCTGACCGGCATCCCGGTGCTCTGCTTCGCCCTCGCTTCACCGCTGGCCTCCCTGGCCGGCCGCAAACTTGGTCCGGAAGTGGCCGTCACCCTCACCCTGCTCGGCGTACTGCTGGGCGTGATCGTGCGTTCCGCGGGCGGTGGCGCTCCCGTCATGCTCGGCACCGTGATCCTCGGCATCGCCATCACGGTGGGCAACATCGCCGTGCCCCTGATCATCCGGCGCGACTTCGCCCCGGCCCGGCAGGGAACGGCCATGGGCATCTACACCGCGGCGTTGAACGTCGGCTCCTTCGTGACGTCCGTGATCACCGCGCCCCTGGCCGAACTGCTCGGCTGGCGGCCGGCGCTGGCGGCCTGCGGGTTGTTCTCCCTCGCGGCGGCGGTGGTCTGGGTGCTGGCGTTCGGCAGCCGGGCGTTCCGGCCGGAGGCCGTTCCCGGCTCGAACCCGGGACGCGCCGCTGGCAAACCGGCATCGCGCTGGATCACCGTCGGCCTGACCGCGGGATTCGCCGGCCAGGCGTTCTCCTACTACGGCCTGACCGCCTGGCTGCCGAGCCTCCTGGCAGACGAGCTCGGCATGACGGCGGCCGCGGCCGGTGCCGGGTCCTCGCTGTTCCAGATCCTCGCCATCGCCGGCGGCCTGGGTGTTCCGTTCGCGGCCCGCTTCGGCAGCACGACGACGGTCGGCCTCACCTTGGGGCTCCTCTGGCTGACGGTGCCCCTGGGCTTACTGCTGGCCCCGGAGCTGTGGTGGTTATGGTCCTCCTTCGGCGGAGCGGCCCAGGGCGGGGGTATCACGCTCATCTTCATCGCCATCATCCGGTTGGCCCGGGACCAGGCCTCGGCGGGCCGGATGTCCGCCGTGGTGCAGGGGGTCGGCTACTGCTTCGGTGCCGTTGCACCGACCCTGTTGGGCTACGTGCACGGCGCCTCGGGCTCGTGGACCGGCCCGCTGCTGATGGTGCTCTGCTCGGTGGCCGTCTTCATCCTCGGCACGGCGTTGTCCCTGCGCCACGTCCCCAAGGTCCGCTGAGTCGCTGGCTCTTTTCACGCCGGTGTCGATGGGGGTTCTCCGTCGCCGGGCCGCCACCCGGATCTCGGGGTGCCTGTTGCGAAGGGCATGCGGCCCGGCGGACGGAAATCTGTGCGCTCCGGACGTATCGCCGGGGACCGCCCTACGCTGGCACCAGCGAGGGATCCCCGGCGGGGACCTCGCCGTCGCGCGCTTCGTGCAGGAAGCGTTCGTAGGCAGGCAGCGTCAGGAACGCCGGGAAGGACGTGCTGAGCGTGACTTCCTCGAAGATGTCCCGCGCGTCGGCGAAGCGGTCCCCTTCGAAGCGCTCCAGCCTGGCGAACTCCTCATCCAGCATGTCCTCGACCCCTTCACGGGTGATGAGGTCGCCCGTGTCCGTGATGGCACGGGAGAAGATCCATTGCCACAGCTGCGAGCGGGAGATCTCCGCGGTGGCGGCGTCCTCCATCAGGTTGTGGATCGCGACGGCGCCGTTGCCGCGGAGCCAGGACTCGATGTAACGGATGCCGACCTCAATGTTGTTCCGGATTCCCTGTTCGGTGATGGTCCCGGTAGTCGAAGCGATGTCGAGGAGGGCGCGGTCGTCCGGGGTTACATCCTCGCGGAGGCGGTCCAGCTGGTTCGGGCGCTCGCCGAGCACGCCGTCGAACACCTCGCGGCAAACCGGAACCAGGTCCGGGTGAGCCACCCAGGAGCCGTCGAAGCCGTCGGCGGCCTCACGCGTCTTGTCCGCGCGGACCTTGTCGATGGCGATTGCGTTGGCTGCCTCGTCCTTGCGGTTGGGGACGGCCGCGGCCATGCCGCCGATCGCCATGGCTCCGCGTTTGTGGCAGGCCCGGACCAGCTGTTCGGTTTAGGCGCGCCTGAACGGCTTGGTAATGGTGACCTGGCAGCGGTACGGCATCACGAAGCGGGTTCCGCGGGTGCGGAATTTCTTGATCAGCGACA
>JAODMA010000305.1 GCA_025464545.1 Arthrobacter sp.
GCATCCCCCAAGGATGTCCGCGGCCAACCTTTCCAGTCCCTTTCGCAAGGGGCAACGGACCCGGCTCCGCGGAGGTTTTCAAGGAGTCAACGCGGCCTATTGCGCGTGATCGGGCAGGTCCCTACGATTGTTCTACTCGGGGCAGGACCCGAGGGCTGGTCCTGCATGCAGAGGGGGCCGCCATGAAGCATCGATCGCAACGGATCGCACTCACGGCCACCGTGCTGGGCGTCCTGTTGTTGTCCCTCAGTGCTGGGCCGGCGGCGGCGGCACCGACAGACTGCTGGACAAACGATGGCGTCTGGTTCCCCTACGCCACCGCTTACTGTTCCGGCGGGACGGGTGCCTATCAGGCCTGGGCCACATGCATGCAGAATTTCTGGCCCTATGACGCGGCATTTGTCGAAAGCGACTGGAAACAGGCGGGGAGCCACGAGACGGCGTGGGTGTGGTGCCCTGCCGGTCATAGGATGCTGACCTACGGCGTTGGCCTCAAAAGCTAAACGGCAATGCGCCGGTACGCGGCGTGGACCCCCAGTCCAGCGCACGCACAGACGCGGCCAGTCATGGCCACGGCCGCCAGCCGGCCCGAGATTTCGCGATGCCTGACTGGCTAGGTGAGCTGGTCGAGCCCGCTGTTCAGGACGTTTGGCGGAGCTTGGGTTCTTGGCAATCGCCATCGGTCCTGGCAATAGCACCGTGCCCCGAGGGGTGGGTGGTGTCACAAGTTTGCGTCCGGGGGTGCCAGCGTTGTAGCGGATCGGACCGGACTGGACTGACCGGACCGGACCGGGATCCGGCGGGCCCGGGAATCCGGGTGCTGGAAAGTGGCAGGCGCTTCTGCGCGGGGCCATGGTGTACGTTGGCACCGGTTCGAAAAAACATAGGAATGAGAGTCACCTCAGTGGCAAGCGATCACGACGGCGCCCGGATCCCGGCGCCCACGCAGTGTCTGGGTGGCCCGTGCTCCGTCTGAAACGCTTTGCAGTATTTATCGTGTTCGTGTTCTGCGTCGTCACGGGATTCCTGTTCTGGGCACTTCCGCTGTCCGGTGCGCAGGCGCGGGGGGGCCTGCCCGCACCGCCGCGGGCGGAGGCGAAACTCGAAGTGCTGTCAGCAGGCAGCATCCCCGCCGTTAACGTGACCCGGAGTGCGGACGCCCAGTGGCTCCTCCGGGCTGCCGCGCAGACACGTATCCCTGCCCGCGCGCTGCAGGCCTACGTGGCCGCCGCCGGCGCGGCCAACCATGCAGCTCCGACGTGCGGGATCGGCTGGAATACGGTGGCGGCCATCGGCTTAATCGAATCCGCCCACGGAACTCACGGCGGCGGACACCTGACGGCCACTGGGCAAGCGAGCGGGCCGATTATCGGCCCCAGCCTCGACGGCGACGGGTTCGCCGCCATTGCTGACACGGACGACGGCGCCCTCGACGGCGACGCCCGCTGGGACCGCGCCGTCGGGCCGATGCAGTTCATTCCCTCCACCTGGCGGTACGCAGGCCGGGACGGGAACGGCGACAGCGAAGCCGACCCCTTCAACATTGACGACGCCGCCCTAAGTGCCGCCTCGTACCTGTGCGCACACGGCCGCGACCTCACCACCGCAGGGGGCTGGGCTGACGCCATCTACGCGTACAACCAGTCTGATTCCTACATCAACCAGGTACGCGACCAGGCCAAGGTCTACGCCGCACAGGCTGGCACTGCCGGCTAAGTCCTGGGTCGAGAGGCTGATATGTTGACGGGCCCAGGCGCCCTGGTGGGTCGTGGCCTACCGTCCGCACTCAGCTCCACCGCAGTTCGCGAAGGTAGTGCGTGGGTATCCTGTCTCGGTCGTATGTGATCTTGTCGTAGCCGTGAGTTCGGGCTCGCCCTCGACGCTGAACGAAAACGATTTCCTCGTTTGTCAGGATGCTTGCCGTCGCCCTCCCTTGCCGCGGCCGCCAAATCCCATCCGCGCAACATCCGCCCGGATACAGCGCCAGTTCTCAGCCTGTGATTGAGTTGGTTCATGCCATTTCGCTGGTCCGGCCGGGCCACCCATACTATGTCCGCGGCTGCCCTCAGCGCGTTGCTGCTGGCCTGTGCCGGAAAACATTTCCGGGAACCGGAGTTCTTCGAACCCATGGTGCCGGAATTCCTCTGCCGCGACGACTCCGGTGAGCGGGCTAACGGCCCTCACGCTGTGCTGTCCCGGGAGGAATGGGTTGCCGCGAGCGGTCTGCTCGAAGTCGGCTGCGCCCTCGGACTCCTGATCCCCGCCACGCGCCGGGCGGCAGCCTGCTGCGTTACCGCCATATTCACGCTCTTGGCAGCCGGGCGCGTGGAGGCACTGCGCAAAGCCTACCGGCCCGCCCAGGGGCAACCTGCCGCACGGACACCGACCCCGGGACGGTGGCGGTGAAGCTCCTGCAGTCCCCGGCAGTGCGGGTGGGGCTGTCCATCAGCATTGCCACCGGTCTCTATGGCGTATCGTTCGGTGCCCTGGCGGTCACCTCCGGTCTCGACTTCTGGCAGACCATGGCGCTGAGCCTGCTGCTGTTCAGCGGCGGCTCGCAGTTCGCCTTCATC
>JAODMA010000292.1 GCA_025464545.1 Arthrobacter sp.
ATGATCGCGACGGGCTTGCCGAGCTGGCCTGAGGCCTTCCGGACGTTCTCGTACGGGGTGTCGTGCACGGCGTAGTCGCCGTGGCTCATGGTCATGCGGGCCACGTCGAAGCCGGCTTCCAGCACGGCGAGCGTGTTCTCGAAGCTCGCGATTGCCGGTCCGAAGGTGGCCACTATTTTAGCGCGTCTCATATACCTACCCTAGTAGTCGATTTGCATGGATGAAGTTGTGGCGGGTAATCGGCCGGACGTTCGGACCCGGCCGATCGGGCCAGGCGTCGGACTAGAGGACGGCCATTGCCCGGTCGCTCGGGGCCACGGGGGCCGGAAGGATGGTGCTGCCCATCAGGAACTTGTCCACCGCGGCCGCGCAGGCGCGACCCTCGGCGATGGCCCAGACGATCAACGACTGCCCACGTCCGGCGTCTCCGGCGACGAAGATGCCTTCCGTGTTGGTCATGTAGTAGCCGTCACGGGCCACGTTGCCGCGGCCGTCGAACTCGGCCTTGACCTGCTCGTTGATCCCGGCCGGCTCGGCGCCGGTGAAGCCGAGGGACAGGAAGACCAGGTCCGCCGGGATGATCCGCTCGGTGCCGGCCTTCGGGAGGCGCTTTCCGTCAACGAACTCGGTCTCGGCAACCTTCACCCCGGTCAGCTTGCCGTTCTCCCCCACGAACTCGATGGTGGAGGCGAGGTAGGTGCGTTCGCCGCCTTCCTCGTGGGCGCTGGCAACCTCGAACAGCGTCGGGAAGGTCGGCCAGGGCTGGTGGCCGGCGCGCTCCGCGGGGGGCTGCTTGCCAATCGCCAGCGTGGTCACCGAGGCGGCGTGGTGACGGTGCGCGGTGCCGAGGCAGTCCGCACCGGTGTCGCCGCCGCCGAGGATGACGACGTGCTTGCCGGCGGCGTTGATCTGGTTCTCGACCGTCTCCCCCGCCACCACACGGTTGGCCGGGACGAGGTAGTCCATGGCGAAGTGGACGCCTTCAAGTTCGCGGCCCGGGATCGGCAGATCGCGCGGGACGGTGGCGCCGGTGGCGATCACGACGGCGTCGTACCGGCGACGCAACTGCTCCCAGGTTACGTCCCGGCCGACGGCGACGCCGGTCCGGAAGCGGGTGCCTTCGGCCTTCATCTGCTCGAGGCGGCGGTCCACCTGCTCTTTTTCCATCTTGAAGTCGGGGATCCCGTAGCGCAGGAGGCCGCCGATCTTGTCGTCCCGTTCGTAGACGGCTACGGTGTGGCCCACCCGGGTCAGTTGCTGCGCGACGGCCAGGCCGGCGGGGCCGGAACCGACGACGGCGACCGTCTTGCCGGTGAGGCGGTGCGGCGGCAGCGGGTTGACCCAGCCGTTTTCGAAGGCTTCGTCGATAATCGACACCTCGACCTGCTTGATCGTGACGGCGGGCTGGTTGATGCCCAGCACACAGGACGCCTCGCAGGGGGCCGGGCAAAGCCGGCCGGTGAACTCGGGGAAGTTGTTGGTGGCGTGCAGCCGCTCGATCGCTTCCTCACCCTTGTCCCGCCAGATGAGGTCGTTCCACTCGGGAATGAGGTTCCCGAGCGGGCAGCCCTGGTGGCAGAAGGGGACGCCGCAATCCATGCAGCGGCCGGCCTGGGCCTTCAGAACACCCTTTTCCTGCGCTTCGTAGACCTCTTTCCAGTCCATGATGCGGACCGGAACGGGACGCCGTGTCTGGGTTTCACGCTGACGTACTTTCAGAAATCCGCGTGGATCAGCCACCGGTCACCTCCAGGATTCGAGACCAAACTTCTTCGCCGTCGGGGTCAAGGCCCTCTTCGATGGCGTCAAGACGGGTTTGCAGCACGGCCGCATAATCGCGCGGCAGTACCTTGGTTATGCGGGCAGCGGTGTCGTCAAAGTTCTCCAGCAGTCGGGCCGCGAGCAGCGACTCCGTTTCCTCAAGGTGCTTGACGAGCAGCCCGTGGACGATGTCGCGGTCCTCCGCGTCCAGTTCGCGCAGCTGAAGTTCCCCGGACTCCAGGGCCTGCTTGTTGACGCGGGTGGTCTGCAGATCCAGCACGAAGGCGGTGCCGCCGGACATGCCTGCGCCGAAGTTGCGTCCGGTGCGCCCGATGATGAGCGCCTGGCCGCCCGTCATGTACTCGCAGCCATGGTCGCCGATCCCTTCGACCACCGCGGTGGCGCCGGAGTTGCGGACCATGAAACGTTCGCCCACCTGTCCGCGCAGGAACAGCTCGCCGCTGGTGGCGCCGTAGCCGATCACATTGCCCGCGATGACGTTGCGTTCCGCGGGGAAGACGTTGGTCCTGTCCGGGCGGACAATGATCCGTCCGCCGGAGAGTCCCTTGCCGACGTAGTCGTTGGAGTCGCCGTACATGCGCAGCGTGATGCCGGCCGGCAGGAACGCCCCGAGCGACTGGCCGGCGGTGCCGGTCAGCGTGATGTCGATGGTGTCGGGCGCCAGGACATCGGTGCTGAAGGTCTTTGTGACCACGTGGCCCAGCATGGTGCCCACGGAACGGTCCGTGTTGATGACATCCACGGCAATCTTCACCGGGCTGCGGTCGGTCAGCGCCTCCGTAGCCATGGTGATCAGCCGCTGGTCAAAGTGCTTGTCCAGCTCGTGGTTCTGCGAGGTCATGTTGCGCAGCGGAGCGTCGTCGTCGAACTCAAGACCATGCAGGATCGGGTCCAGGTCCAGGCCGTCGGCCTTCCAGTGGTTGATCGCCTCGCGGGCGTCCAGCACCTCGGCGTGGCCGATTGCCTCTTCGATGCTCCGGAAGCCAAGCTCCGCGAGGATTTC
>JAODMA010000354.1 GCA_025464545.1 Arthrobacter sp.
TCCACTATCACCAGTCCAGAAAGCACGCTTCCCAGTATATCTACGCACGGCCCCGCTCTCGTGCCCGCCGGTTAGGATGGCAGACATGCCCGAGCTTGCCGCCCATGTCCGCGACGTCCCTACCAACCAGATCCGCGAGATAACCGAAGCCGCCTGGGCCACGCCCGGTGCCATCGTCCTGAGCATCGGCGAGCCGGGCTTCCCGCTGCCGCGCCACATCCTCGAAGCCGGAATGGCGTGCCTGGACCGGGACGAAACGAATTACACGCCCAACGCAGGCATCCCGGCGCTGCGCGAGGCCTTTGCTGACAGGTTCCGGAAACACAATGCGCGGCCGCTCGGCGCGGACCGCGTCTACGTGGTCGACGGCGCGCAGCAGGGCCTGCACTTCGCGATGAGCCTTCTGCTCTCCCCCGGCGATGAGATCCTTATCCCCAACCCGGGCTACCCCACGTTTGCCATGACAAGCAGTCTGCTTCATGCCGTTCCGGTGCGGTACCCGCTGTATCCGGCTCACGACTTCCAGCCGCGGCTCGAGGACCTCGAAGCACTCATCACGGCGCGGACCAAAGTCCTCATTCTGAATTCACCGTCGAACCCGTTGGGTGCGGTGCTGGGTGAGGAGCTCACCCGCAGCCTCGTGGAACTGGCCCGGCGCCACGACCTCTGGATCATCTCCGACGAATGCTACGAGGCGTTCACCTACGACGCTCCGCATGTGAGTCCTGCCCGCTTCGACAGCGACGTGCCCGGCGAGGCCCGCGTGTTCACCTCGTTGACACTGTCCAAGACCTACGGCTTGACGGGGCTGCGTATCGGGGCGCTGATCTGCCCGCCCGGCCTGGAGCAGCGAATGAACAACGTGATGGAGTCAATTGTCTCCTGTGTCGCTTCGCCCTCACAGTACGCGGCGCTGGCCGCGCTGACCGGCCCGCAGGACTACGTCAGCCAGGCCCGTGCCCACTACCGGTCCAACCGGGACGCGGCCTCGGCGGTTCTGGCGTCCAAGGGGATCCCGTTCCTCACCGCGCAGGGGGCTTTCTACCTGTGGGCCGATGTCTCCCACGTCAGCGGCGGCGACGTCCGGGCCTGGGTCCGGCGCTTCCTGGCCGAGTTCAAGGTGTCGTTCGCCCCGGGGACCGCGTTCGGCTCGATCGGCGAGGGCTGGATCCGGATTGCGCTCTGCAGCGGCCAGGAGGAACTCATCGAAGGCCTCAGCCGACTCCCCGCCCGCCACAGCTGAGACCGCCGGGACGGCCGGCCGGGTCCCATCGCCAGGCAACCCTGCGCGGCAACTCCTCGGGGGCAGAATACCGGCCTGGCTAGGGGTACATAGTCCCTAGCGCTCGGGCAGCACTGCTCCTACCCTTAGCCCACGGCGCGTTGCGGCGGAGTTTCCGGGCCCGATCGGGGAGGTATGGCATGTGGTGGGAGGACTTGCTCTGGGGCATCTGGAACGGGCTCACGGCCTGGATTGTGCTGATCGTCCATGTCTTCGGGCAATGGGGAGAGTTCCCCTTCTACAACACTGCCCGCGCCGGAAACTGGTATGACTTCGGTTTCCTGCTGGGGATGGGCTCGCCCCTGCTGGGCGGCCTGGGTGCCCGGCGGTCCCGGTTCAGGCGCCGCTGAAAGCTCCAAGCACTCAAGCCCGTGCTCAGGGCCAACGGAAATGGCCGGCCCCAGGAACGGGGCCGGCCATTTTCGATGCACTGCTGCAGGACTTAAGGACTACTTGTGCCTGTCCTCTTCGACTTCGCCTTTGTTGGCAAGGTCGATGTCCTCTTCGTCGAAGTCGTCCTCGTCCAGCTCGACATCCTGAGGGGCGTCGCTCTTGTACGGGTCGGCGTCACCGGCGTGCTGGGCGCTCGCGGCGAGGGCCGCAACTTCGGCGTCCCGCTTCTTCGCGGCCCGGAGGAGTTCCTCCAGGTTGGAGGCGGTGACGGGTATCTGATCAGCCACAAACTCCAGGGTCGGTGTCAGCCGGACCGTGATGTTCCGCCCGACTTCCTGCCGGAGCACACCCTTGGCCTTCTCCAGTCCCTTGGCAGCCTCGGCCTGGACGAGCTGGTCACCAAACACCGTGTAGTAGACCGTGGCGTGCTGCAGATCATTGGTGACACGCGCGTCGGTAACCGTGATGCCCTCAAGCCGCGGGTCCTTGACTTTGCGGCCCAAAGCCTCGGCAACAACAACCTTAATCCGCTGCGCCAACTTGGCAGCCCGTGCGGGATCAGCCATTTCCACTCCTAAAATTTGGATGTACGACGGCGCGTTGGCGGTATGGCCTGTTGAGTTGCCGTTGCTGCCACGCACCTATGGTGAGTCTATGACGATGCCGGAGAGTTTTGGGGGCGCCCGGGAGTGGCATCGGGCCTACCGGAGCTGGGCGGCACAGGATCGCAGATCCAGTTCCGCCCAGCGTAGGGGCGGGGCCGCCGGAAAAATCCAGCGGCCCCGCACACCTTTACTGCACTAACACCTTAGACGCGCGGCTTTTCGCGCATCTCGAAGGTCTCGATGATGTCACCTTCGTTGATGTCGTTGAACGAGCCAAGACCGATACCACACTCGAAGTCCGTGCGGACCTCAGTGGCGTCGTCCTTGAAGCGCTTGAGCGTCTCAACGGTGAGGTTGT
>JAODMA010000368.1 GCA_025464545.1 Arthrobacter sp.
AGAAGCGCATCACCAGGTTTACCAAGGTGGTCTTTCCGGCCCCGGTGGGCCCAACGATCGCCACGGTGTGGCCGGGCTCGGCGGTGAAGGACAGATCCTCGATCAGCGGCTTGTCCGGGGTGTAGCTGAAGGTGACCCGCCGGAACTCGACGTGGCCGTCGGTCTTGGCCGGGAGCTGCTCGGTGGCGGTCTCGGCGTCCTGCTCATCGGCGTCGAGGAACTCGAAGACCCGCTCCGCGGACGCGACGCCGGACTGCAGCATGTTGGCCATGCCGGCCATCTGGCCCAGCGGCTGGGTGAACTCGCGGGAGTACTGGATGAACGCGGTGGCGTCGCCCAGGCTCATGCCACCGGACGCGACGCGCAGGCCGCCGACGACGGCGATGCCGACGTAGCTGAGGTAGGACACGAACTGCATGACCGGCATGATCATGCCAGAGACGAACTGCGCACCGAAGCTTGCCTTGTAGAGGGCCTCGTTGCGTTCGTCGAAGCGGGCCAACATGTCGGCATCGCGGCCGAAGACGCGGACCAGGTCGTGGCCGGAGAAGGATTCCTCGATCTGGCCGTTGAGTTCGCCGGTGTTCTTCCACTGCGACGCGAAGAGCTTCTGGCTCCGGGAGCCAATGATGCCGGCGGCGACGCCGGAGAGCGGGAGCGCGATGAGGGCGATCAGGGCCAACTGCCAGGACACGATGAACATCATGATCACGATGCCGATCACCGTCAGCGCCGAGTTCACCAACTGGGCGAAGGCCTGCTGGAGCGCCTGTTGGATATTGTCCACATCGTTGGTGACGCGGGAGAGAATGTCACCGCGCTGCCGCGTGTCGAAGTAGTTCAATGGCAGCTTGTTCAGCTTCCTCTCCGTGTCGTCGCGCAGCTGGCGGACCACACGCATGACGAGGACGTTCAAGACGTAGCCCTGGAGCCAGAGGAAGATGTTGGCGACGAAGTACATCACCAGGACCACGCTGATGAGGAACCCGAGCTTCTGGAAGTCGATGCCGACGCCGGGGGTCAGGTCCATCTTGGAGAGCATGTCCGCGAAGTTGTTCTCGCCCTGGGCCCGCAGTCCTTCGACGAACTCATCCTTGGAGGCGCCAGCGGGCAGTTGTTTGCCCACCACTCCCCCGAAGATCACGTCCATCGCCTGGCCCAGGATCCGGGGGGCGATCACGTTGAGCACGACAGCGACGGCGACCATGAAGAAGACCGCGATGACACCGGTCCGCTCCGGTTTCAGCAGGCCAAGGAGCCGCTTCGCGGAGGGCCAGAAGTGCTCGGCCTTCTTGGATGCCACGGCACCGAACATGCCGCCGTCGGCCTCGCCCGGGGTGTATTCCTCCTCGTAGAAGTCGTCGTCGGGTGCAGCGTCCGGGGTATTGGTAGTGACCTTTTCGTTGGTGCTCATGCCACTGCCTCCGCGCTCAGCTGGGATTCGACGATTTCCTGGTAGGTGCTGGAGCTCTCCAGGAGTTCCTCGTGGGTGCCGCGGTCCACGATCCGGCCGTTGTCCAGGACCAGGATCTGGTCGGCATCGGCGATGGTGGAGACGCGCTGTCCGACGATGATCACTGTCGCGTCCGCGGTTTTTGCTTTCAGTGCGCGGCGGAGTCTGGCGTCGGTGGCGACGTCCAGTGCCGAGAACGAGTCATCAAACAGATAGACCTTGGGCTCGGTGACGAGTGCCCGTGCGATGCAGAGCCGTTGCCGCTGGCCGCCGGAGACGTTGGTGCCGCCCTGGGCGATGCGTGAACCGAGTCCGTTCTGCTTGTCCCGCACGAAGTCCGCGGCCTGCGCCACGGTCAGCGCTTCCCACAGCTCCTCGTCCGTGGCCTCGGGCTTGCCGAAGCGGAGATTGTGCTCAATGGTCCCGGAGAACAGGTAGGGGCGCTGCGGCACCATAGCAACGCGCTGCGTGATGTCCGAGCGGTCAAGGTTGGTGACCGGGACGCCGTCGAGCAGCACTTCACCTGAGGCGGCGTCGTAGAGTCGAGGCAGCAGAGCCAGCAGGCTGGTCTTGCCGGCGCCGGTGGAGCCGATGATGGCCACGGTCTGGCCGGGTTCGGCGGTGAAGCTGATGTCGCTCAGCACCGGCGCTTCGGCGCCGGGGTAGGCGAAGGAGACGTTCCGGAACTCGACGCGGCCGGCTTTTCCTACCGGTGACACCGGGGTGAGCGGCTCATGGATGGAGGGTTCGACGTCGAGCACCTCGCCGATGCGGTCCGCGCAGACCGAGGCGCGTGGAATCATCATGGCCATGAAAGTGCCCATCATGACGGCCATCAGGATCTGCAGAAGGTACTGCAGGAAGGCCGTCAAGGCTCCGACCTGCATGTCGCCGGCGTCGACGCGCTGGCCTCCAAACCACAGCACGGCGGCGGTGGACACGTGCAGGATCATCCCGATGGCGGGGAACATCAGCACGAACAAGGCACCGATCTTCAGCGAAACGTCGGTGAGTTCCTTGTTGGCCGCGCCGAAACGTTCGGCTTCGTGCGGTTCGCGTACGAAAGCACGGACAACCCGGATGCCGATGATCTGCTCGCGGAGGATGCCGTTGATCCGATCGATCTTTGTCTGCATGGAGCGGAAGAGCGGCATCAGCCGGACCACGAGGTATCCCACAACCACTACCAGCACCGGCACCGAAACCCAGACCAGCCAGGACAGGTTCAGGTCCTCACGGAGGGCCATGAAGATGCCGCCGATGCACATGATGGGCGTGGCCACCATGAAGTTCAGGCCCATCAGCATAAGCATCTGGACCTGCTGGACATCGTTGGTGCCGCGGGTGATGAGTGTGGGCGCGCCGAAGACGTTGACATCCTTGGCGGAGAAGCTGGTGACCTTGCGGAACACCCCCCGGCGGAGGTCGCGGCCGAACGCCATCGCGGCCTTGGATCCGTAGTAGACGCCGGCGATCGCGGTGGCGACCTGGATCAGGGCGACGCCGAGCATGACCCCGCCGGTCCGCCAGATGTAGTCGGTGTTGCCGCGGGAGACGCCCTCATCGATGATTTGCGCGTTGAGGCTGGGGAGGTAGAGGGCGGCGATGGTCGATGCCAGCTGGAAGATGATGACTGCCGTGATGTACGGCAGATACGGCTTCGAATAGCGCCGTATGAGGGTGACAAGCATGCCCACGCGTCCTTTGTAATACCGGTTAAATGAGGCTGGCGAGAAGATCGAAGGGGAACAACGAATCGTTGCTCCCAGTATTAGCAGAGGGGGCTGACAGCCGTAGCCCTCCCAACTCTACGAAATCCCTCTCCGCCCGGGGAACACCGACACCAAAAATATCCCCAGGGGTACGGCCGCGCCCGCAATGCCGAACGCCGCTGACACCGCTGGCCCCGACGCCCGTGGCCCGGACGCCCCG
>JAODMA010000392.1 GCA_025464545.1 Arthrobacter sp.
CGCACCCGGAAGTTACCGCTGTCTATACCAGCACGCTCAACCAGGCTATCGGTGCCTTGCATGCACTCCGCGAACTAGGCTTTTCCGTGCCGGAACAGATCTCGGTCATTTCCTACGACGACCTGCCCCTGGCCGATTACCTCCAACCCCCACTGACGACTATCGCCATGCCCTTGGTGGACCTCGGTAGAACAGCGGTAAACGCCCTCTGCGACCAGCTCAACGGAGAACCCCCTAGCGATCTCATGATTCCTTCGGACCCACAGGTTATTACGCGGAAGTCAACAGCACCCGCGGCGACCGGCACCGTCGCTTCCGAAAGGAAGCAGACGAAGGTCTCCGTGCAATAGAACCCATCCAAAACGGTTTCCTAAGCCCTCGGCGGCCCTAGGCTAGGCCGGGTCGGAGACGATCAGGGTCTCGGCACCCTGCACGCGGGCCTTGCCGCTGTGCAGCAGCGGCTCGACCACGCCGAGCAGCGCCGTCATGGAATCGTCCAGTTCCAGCAGCACCGGGTGCTGGAAGGCAATCAGTGCCAGCAGGTCCCGCACCGCGGCCCGGGCCTCCTCCAGCGAGAGCTGCGGCTCGTGGCCCAGGAAGACATCGGTCGGGTGGCCGGCCGAGGGCTGTGCCGCGTCCTCCCCCGCGGCGGGGGCAAGCTCCGCGTAGCTGATCGCGAAAGCCTCGATCCGGCCCTTCCTGCTGGCCGGAACTCCGTCGCCGAAGGCGCTGGACATCGGAGCCCGGAGCACAATCGCGCCGTGGGCACCGCTGAGTTCGTCCAGAAACAACCGCTGGACCGTGGCGATGCTCAGGTCCCCGGGGCTGTCCCAGGCGTGCGCGACCGTGTAATACCGGCCCACGACGTCGCTCAGTTCCACCGAACCGGTGGCAAGGTCCTCGACCTGCTCGGCAGCGGCAGCCTCGGAACCGTCGCCAAAGACCGGCAGCTTGAGGGCCCCCGGCTCCACCACGATGAGGCGGGAGCGCTGGATCCGTTCCAGGCCTGCCGCTGCGGCGAAGGCAGCACCGGGGGTGCCCGGCTCCACCTTGCAGCGGAGCCGGGTGACGCCCGACGGCGACTGCTCGGCCTCGTGCCGGAGCATGGTCAGCAGCGTGGAGCCGACGCCTGCGCGGCGGTGCTGCCGGTCGACCTCGATGTAGGCCCAGAGCCGTTCCGGATGCAGCGAAGCCTCATGGATTACGCCTGCCGCGACCGGAATGGCCACGCCGTCAACGACGTCCTCGGCCACGATGCAGCGGCGCCATGGCGAGTTGCCCGAGGGCGCCAGGGTACCGCGGAACTGCCCGGCCTGGACGGTCTCGGGGTCACCCCAGATTTCCAGCAGGGCAAGGTCATCGCCCTCGCGCCACTCACGGTATTCGATTGCCATGATCAGGCGCCGATCAACCGTGCGGCGAGGTAGCCTTCCACCTTGTCCAGGGAGACGCGTTCCTGGCTCATGGTGTCGCGTTCGCGGATGGTCACGGCCTGGTCGTCGAGCGTCTCGAAGTCCACCGTGATGCAGAACGGGGTACCGATCTCGTCCTGGCGGCGGTAGCGGCGGCCGATGGCGCCGGCGTCGTCGAACTCGATGTTCCAGTTCTTGCGCAGCTGGGCGGCGAGGTCCTTGGCCTTCGGCGACAGGTCCTCGTTACGGCTCAGCGGCAGCACGGCTGCCTTGACCGGTGCCAGGCGCGGATCCAGCTTGAGCACGGTGCGGATGTCGACGCCGCCCTTGGCGTTGGGTGCCTCGTCCTCCGTGTACGCGTCGATCATGAAGGCCATGAACGACCGGGTGAGACCGGCGGCCGGTTCGATGACGTACGGCGTGTAGCGCTCATTGGTGGCCTGGTTGAAGTAGCTCAGGTTCGTGCCGGAGGCCTTGGCGTGCGTGGAGAGGTCAAAGTCGGTGCGGTTGGCGATGCCTTCGAGCTCGCCCCACTCCGAGCCCTGGAAGCCGAAGCGGTACTCGATGTCCGTGGTGCCCTTGGAGTAGTGGCTGAGCTTGTCCAGGGGGTGCTCGAAGAACCGCAGGTTCTCTTCCCGGATGCCGAGGCTGGTGTACCAGGACATGCGCTCCTTCATCCAGTACTCGTGCCACTGCTCATCCGTGCCGGGCTCGACGAAGAATTCCATTTCCATCTGCTCGAACTCGCGGGTGCGGAAGATGAAGTTGCCCGGTGTGATCTCGTTACGGAACGACTTGCCGATCTGGCCAATGCCGAACGGCGGCTTCTTGCGGGAAGTGGTGAGCACGTTGCTGAAGTTGACGAAGATGCCCTGTGCGGTCTCGGGGCGCAGGTAATGCAGGCCCTCGTCGCTGGCGACGGGGCCCAGGTAGGTCTTGAGCAGGCCGGAGAATTCCTGCGGCTCTGTCCATTCGCCGCGGGTTCCACAGTTGGCGCAGGCGATGTCCTTGAGGCCGTTCTCCGCCGGGCGGCCCTTCTTTTCCTCGAATTCCTCGAGGAGGTGGTCCGCGCGGTAGCGCTTGTGGCAGGAGAGGCACTCGACCAGAGGGTCGGAGAAGACATCGACGTGTCCGGAGGCTTCCCAGACCTGGCGCGGCAGGATGACGGAAGAGTCCAGGCCCACCACGTCTTCGCGGCCACGGACCACGGACTGCCACCACTGGCGCTTGATGTTTTCCTTCAACTCCGCGCCCAGGGGCCCGTAGTCCCAGGCAGAACGGGAGCCACCATAGATTTCACCGGCCTGGAATACGAAACCCCGGCGCTTGGCGAGGGAAATGATCTGGTCGAGGACGGATTTTGCTGCC
>JAODMA010000405.1 GCA_025464545.1 Arthrobacter sp.
GGCAGATTGAACTCGGCGGAGTCGACAAGGGTCGGGATGCTGAGCAGCGAGGCCAGAGCCTCGGCGTTGGCCCTCTGCTCCTCCCCGTTGTAGAAGATCACCGAGCTCGCCTGCCGTGCGCCGCCCCAGTTACCCAGCGGGCCCAGGGTCCAGCCGTCGGAAGCGACGGTCGCGCCCACCCGGCTCGCCAGTCCGGGCGTTCCGGTGGCGTTGTAGATCGCGACGAGCTGCGTCTTGTCCACGACGGCGGCGTCCTCCGGCGTGGCCGTGGGTGAGGGGGCCTCGGACGGGGCCGCCGCGGCCGACGGTGACTCACTCGCCGGGGCGGTGTTGTTGGCGCTGGGCGCCGATGAAGCGGTGGGGCTGGCGGATTGTTCCGCGGTCACGGCAGAGGAGCTGCCGGCCGAGTTAAAGCCAAGCTTCGGCAGGAACAGGAAAGCCACCAGGCCGATGACCAGCGCCACAACGCCGACGGCCAGGACGGGAGCCAGGCTGCGGCGTCGGGATTCGGCCGCTGCCCGGTGGACACCCTGCCGGGTTGGGGTCTCCGGGACCCGGTCAAATTCATCCCGCGCGTATTTGGTCATGTTAAAAACGACGTCCTTGCTGATTTCTTACGAGTTGCCAGGGCCTTTTCGGCGCGGAATGTCCGCACGTCCGGCCGGTGCTTTACGCGTCTGAGCCCAAGCGGCGAGCAGTGCGGGCACGTTGGCGTGACGTACGTAGTCTACGCAATCTCTTCACCAGCATGGGATCGTGGGCCAACGCGGCCTCGGTATCGATGAGCGCATTGAGGATCTGGTAGTAATGCGTTGCGGAGAGGTCGAAGAGCTCGCGGATGGCCTGTTCCTTGGCCCCGGCGTATTTCCACCACTGCCGCTCGAGGGCAAGCATCTGCTGGTCGCGGCTGCCCAGTGGCGACCCGCTGCTGCTCTCCGCCGCAAAAACTTCCGCCGTCGAAAGGTGCTCTTGCGCTGCTTCGGCCACGACACACTCCCTGGCTGGATTCGATTGAAGGTCAATGCCATGTTACGGGCGAATAACACCCTTGTCATTTGGCGCCCTGCAAGAATAGAGCCGTGCCTTCCTCCGACTCCTCACGCGCCGACCGTCCTGGAACAAACCACCCTGATGCGGGTGCGCTGTTTAAGCTGGAACCGGCGCCGGACGACGCTTCGGGCTTTGCGCAACTGGCACGGCAGCCGCTGGCGGAACTCCTGGCTCCGGACTGGGCGGAGGCGCTGACGCCCGTGGCGGGGCAGCTGCGCGAGGTGCTGGGGTTCCTCGCGGAGGAGGCCGCCGGCGGGCAGAAGGTGCTCCCGCAGCCGTCGAACGTGTTGCGGGCCTTCCGGCAGCCACTGGCCGGCGTCCGGGTCCTCGTCGTGGGCCAGGACCCCTACCCGACGCCGGGCCACGCTGTCGGCCTGTCCTTCGCGGTGGACGGCGGCACCCGACCCATTCCGCGCAGTCTCGCCAACATCTACAAGGAACTCGACACCGATCTCGGGCTCCCGCCGCGGATCCACGGGGACCTCGGCCGCTGGGCGGAGCAGGGCGTCCTGCTCCTCAACAGGGTGCTCAGCGTCCGGGCCGGGGCGGCAGGATCACACCGCAACAAGGGCTGGGAGGCGATCACGGCTGCCGCCATCAGTGCCCTGGCGAACCGCGGCACCGCCGCCGGCGGACCGGCACCCCTCGTGGCCGTCCTTTGGGGCAAGGATGCCGAGTCCGTCCGCCCCTTGCTGGGTCCGGCACCCGTGATCGCCAGCGCGCACCCCAGTCCGCTCTCGGCCTCACGGGGTTTCTTCGGCTCGCGTCCTTTCAGCCGGGCCAATGCCCTGCTGCGGGCCCAGGGAAACGGCACGGTGGACTGGGAGCTGCCCCCGCTTCCGTAACCGGGGTTCGCGGCACGGAGACTTAACAGGGTGGTTGGCTAGGCTTGGCTCATGACCACAATTCCCGCCACCACCTCGGCCAGCCGAAAATCGCGACCCCAGATCAACCTCACCGTGCTGCGCCGCGAACAGCTCTCGCCGCACATGGTCCGCATCGTCGCGGGCGGCCCGGGCTTTGACGGGTATGTCAATAACGACTTTGTGGATCGCTACGTCAAGATTGCGTTTCCGCAGCCCGGGATCGAATACCCGGAACCGCTGGACCTCTGGACCGTCCGCGAGACCATGCCGCGTGAACAGTGGCCGCACACCCGCACCTACACGGTGCGCTGGGTCGACGAGACGGCCGGGGAGCTCGCGATCGACTTCGTGATCCACGGCGATGAGGGCCTCGCCGGCCCCTGGGCCGCTTCCGCGCAGCCTGGCGACAGCCTCGTCTTCACCGGGCCGGGCGGCGGCCACAACCCGGACCCTGCGGCGGACTGGTACCTCTTCGCCGGTGACGAATCCGCGCTGCCGGCGATCGCCGCCGTGATCGAGTCCCTGCCGCAACAGGCCCGCGGCCTCGCCTTCCTGGAGGTTGACAGCCAAGCGGACATCCAGGCCATCGAAGCACCCGCCGGCGTCGACCTGCGGTGGCTCTTCCGCGGCGGCGCTCCAGCCGGCGGCAGCGACATTCTGATCAGGGCCGTACGGGACTCCGAATGGCCGGAAGGCCGGGTGCAGGTCTTCGCCCACGGTGAGCGTGGCTACATGAAGGACCTGCGGGACGTTTTCTATGCGCAGCGCGGACTGGAACGGAGCCAGGTTTCGCTGTCCGGCTACTGGGCCAAGGGCCGCGTGGAGGACGACTTCCAGGCTGAAAAGAAACTGCCGATAGGCAAAATCTGAC
>JAODMA010000413.1 GCA_025464545.1 Arthrobacter sp.
ATCCCACCCTTGACCGTGTCGAAAAGGCGGAGGGCAGGCATGCGGCCCGGGAGTTGGGGAACGGGGCGGGAGATCCAGGACTTCACAGCCCAAGCCTAGTGCTAGGCGCTGATGACATTGAAACCGAGCAGCAGATACAGCGCCAGGCCAAGGAAGATCCGGTACCAGACGAACAGGCGGTAGCTGCGGGTCGAGACGAACCGCAGGAACCAGCCGATGATGACGTAACCCACCACCAGGGCGATGACGGTGGCCAGGGCCGTTTCGGGCAGGCCGTAAGGTCCTGTGATGCCCTCCTTGGAGACCACCTTGTAAAGCTGGTAGAGGCCGCTGCCGAACACGGCGGGGATGGCCAGCAGGAAGGAATAGCGCGCCGCGGCCTCACGGGTATACCCCATCAGCAGGCCGGCCGTGATGGTGCCGCCGGAGCGTGAGACACCGGGAATCAGGGCCATGGCCTGGGCCAGCCCATAGAAAAGGCCGTGTTTGTAGGTCAGCCGGGTGAGATCGCGGTCCTGGCGGCCGACCGCGTCGGCGACGGCCAGGAAGAGGCCGAACACGATCAACGTGGTGGCAACAATCCAGAGGCTGCGGAGCACGGACTCGATCTGGTCCTGGAACAGCAGCCCAAGGATGATGATCGGCAGGCTGCCCAGGATCACCAGCCAGCCCATCCGGGCGTCCGGATCCTGCCGGGAGACCTTGCCGCGGAGCGAACCGGACCAGGCCTTCACGATCCGCACGATGTCCCGCCAGAAGTAGATGACAACCGCGGTTTCCGTGCCCAGCTGCGTAATCGCGGTGAACGCGGCACCGGGGTCGGCCGCATTGGGCAGGAAGGAGCCGACAATCCGCAGGTGGGCGCTTGAGGAAATCGGCAGGAATTCTGTCAGGCCTTGGATAAGGCCCAGCAGGGCCGCTTCAAACCAGTTCACGTTTATAGACCCTACGTCATCAACCATTCCGAATCCCCGTAAGCTTGCTGACATGCAGCAGCGTTATGTCGGCAACAGTGGGTTGCGCGTGTCCGCCCTCGCCCTAGGCACCATGTCCTGGGCCAGGGAGACGGATGAGCAGGAAGCCTCCAGTCTCCTTCGCGGGTTCGTGGACGCGGGAGGCACCCTCATCGACACGGCAGCCTCGTACGCCGGCGGCCAGTCCGAGGCCATGCTCGGCGGCATGCTGGGCGACGTCGTGGCCCGCTCCGAGGTGGTTCTTTCCACGAAGGCTGGACTTTCGACGTCGGACGGGCGCCGGAGCGTCGACACGTCCCGGAACGGGATGCTGTCCGCGCTGGACGCCAGCCTGGCCCGGCTGGGGACCGACCACATTGACATCTGGTTCGCCCAGGCCTGGGATCCCAACGTCCCGCTCGAGGAAACCCTCTCCGCCCTGGAGTTTGCCCTCCGCTCCGGCCGGGCCCGGTACGTCGGCGTCTCCAACTTCAATGGCTGGCAGACGGCCAAGGCGGCAGCCGTGGCAGGGTTTCCCCTCGTCGCCAACCAGTCCGAATACTCCCTGGTGCACCGCACCGCGGAGGCTGAGCTGATTCCGGCCATCGAGGACGCCGGCCTCGGCCTGCTGGCGTGGGGGCCTGTGGGCCGCGGGGTGCTGAGCGGAAAATACCGCGGGCACATCCCGGCGGACTCACGGGCAGCGAATTCGCGGCTGGCCGGCTATGTGGAACCGTACCTCGAGGGCGCCGCCTCCAGCGTGGTCGAAGCCGTGGCGATGGCGGCGAAAGGACTTGGCCGCACGGCCCTGGACGTCTCCCTCAGCTGGCTGCTGTCCCAGCATGGAGTCGCAGCCGCGATCGTGGGCGCACGCACCGCCCTGCAGCTGAAGGAGGCCCTGGATTCGACGCTCGCCCCGTTGCCGCCGGAGATTGCCCAGGCGCTGGAAGACGTTTCCGACCCGGTCTGAGCAACCGCGCGGGAACACCGGAACTACGGAGCTATGACGGACCCGGCCGGGACCTAGTCCTGAAGAATTTCGAGGTCTTCCTCGTAGTCGACGTCTTCCTCATTGTCCTCGTCGCTGTCGTCATCGATCACCTCAAGCGGAGTAACTTCGCCATACGCTTCGTAGAGGGAATCGTCATAGACTTCAAAGGCGTCAGCAACGGCAAAAAACGCCGCCTCGACTGCGGGGTCCCCATCGCCCCGGCGCGCCGCAGCGGCAGCCAGGTGTTCTTCCAAGGCGGCGGTCAGGGACTGAAGCGCGACACGCGGATCGATGCTCATGACTTCACGTTAGCGGGAAAAAGGCGAAAATGGAGAGCAATGAAGGAACATTTTCTGAGCAGTTCGGTCCGGCGGGAGAGGGACTACCTGAAGCAGTACGAGTACCTTGTACTGACGGTGAGTCCTGAAGATTCCCTCGCCGAAGCGCGCCGCCGTCTCGTGGAGCATTCCGAGTACGGCAAGTGGGAGCTCGAGCGCAGCGTCCTGTATCTGGGCGGCGGGCGGCGCTTCTGGCTCCGGCGCAAGGTCATCCAGGTCCAGCGGACCGTCTGATCCTACGGATGAGGCGCCGCGCGGGCGCCGCATCATGCGCGCGGCAGTACGGCAGCCCTCCCCGGCGGCTCCAGACCCGCGCAGCTAGGGCGTATCCAGTGGTCCCAGCCAGGCGTTTGCCACCGTGTTGTGAGCCGATTCGTCGTCGGAGGGGTGGAACATGCCCGCCAGCACGTCGCGGTACAGCCGCTCGAGCTCCGAGCCACGGAAATAACTTGAGCCGCCGGAAACCCGGATGGCAAGATCCACCACCGTGCGCGCCGTCTCCGTCGCCCGTACCTTGACGCCGACCAGCTGAGGGAACCACTGGCTGCCGTGCTCTGCGAGTTCGTCCACGTCCGCAGCGACCCGGGACAGCTGGGGGTACAGCGCGTCCATGGCCATCGCAGCCTCCGCGACCTTCCACCGGATGTCCGGGTCCTGGGCGTAACTCCGGCCGCCGTTCTTAAACGACGTCCGGCGCTTGACCGCCTCGACGCCGAGCAGCAGCGCACGTTCGCCGATGCCGGTGTAGACGGCGGCGAGCAGCGTCTCGAAGCAGGCGAAGATCGCAAAAATCAGCGGATCCGCATTCGGTCCCACCGGTAGCTTCCGGAAGATCCGGTCCGCGGGCACGAGGGCGCCGTCCAGGACCGTGGTGTTCGACTGGCTGGCCCGCATGCCCAGGGTGTCCCAGTCATCCAGGATCTCGTAGCCGGGCGTGTCCCTGGTGATGAAGCCGTGAACCAGCTCCCCTTCCCCATCCCGGCCCGCCGGATCCTTGCCGAAGATTCCGAGCCGGGTCCACGCCGGCGAAAGGCTCGTGAAGATCTTGCGGCCCGTGAAGGAGTAGCCACCATCCGGCTGTGGGACAGCGTCGGTACGGGAGTCGAAGAGCACCGAGTCGTTGCCCGCTTCGGAGTTCCCGAAGGCGAAGATCTCTCCCTGCGCCGCTTCCCGGAGGACGAACCCGAGCGAGGAATCGCCGCGGGCTGCCAGGACGTGCGCGACACCGGTCCACACCAGGTGCATGTTGATCGCCAGCGCCGTGGCCGGGGCCGCCGTCGACAGCCGGCGCTGGAGTTGTGCCGCCGCCGCCAGGCCCAGCCCCAGGCCGCCGTCGGAGACCGGAACAAACATCTTCAGGTAGCCCGCCGCGGCGAGCTCCGCCAGATCCTCCCGGAAGAACGCGTTCTCGCGGTCGTAGCCGGGGGCACGGCTCCGGATCCGGTCCAGCAGGGACTCGGGGAGGATGTCAGCAGGGTTCATCGTTGCGTTTCGGCCTTTCGGCTCCCGGTACTCATGCCAGCGGGGGCTCAGTAGTTGGTCAGCAGGGTATCCAGCACCCGGGTGCCGAACTTCAGGGACTCGGCCGGGACGCGCTCGTCGACACCGTGGAACATTCCGGTGAAGTCGAGGTCGTCAGGCAGCTGGAGCGGGGCGAAGCCGTACCCGGTGATGCCGAGCCGGCTCAGGGCCTTATTGTCAGTGCCGCCGGAGAGTGTGTACGGCAGGACCTTGGCGCCGGGGTCCTGGGAG
>JAODMA010000417.1 GCA_025464545.1 Arthrobacter sp.
CGGGGCAACAGATGCATTCCAGGTTCCCTTCTCGACAGGCCACGCCGCGGCTTGCCGGCGCCGCAGTTTTGCCAGCGTAGTCCGGGAACGTTTCGCGCGTGTTTCCGGCGTCTTTCGGGCGCCTGCAACGATTGCCGGCGTTCAGCGGGTGACCGGGCGCCGTTGCTTTGCAGCCGGAGGGACCGCGCTTCGACCCGGTGCGCTCCCCTGCGGGAGTTGACACACTCTGGAGCATAAGGTTGACTTTTTACAAATGCTGAAATAACAGTTCCACGATACGGAAAGCGTTTACCGTATAGCCCGACACCGTGGATGCCAGCATCGAGGACTTAGGACCTGGCGCATGCTAGTTGAGGAGTTTAACGAGGCCGACCGGACGGATGTTGTTGCGTCCCTGCGACCCTGCCTGGACATAGAGCGCTGGATCAACGAGGTGGCCGACTCGCGGCCCTACCCCGACCTTGACGCACTTCTGGATGCCGGAAGACAGGCGGCGGATCCGTTCACCGCGGACGAGCTTGAAGCGGCCCTGGCCCACCATCCCCGCATCGGTGAACGCGCCGCGGGCACCAGCACCGCGGCACGCCTCTCCACAGCCGAGCAAGCCGGGCTCGGAGCGGAAAGTCCGGCCATCGCTCAGGCCCTGGCAGACGGCAACCGTGTCTACGAAGCGAAGTTCGGTCAGGTGTTCCTGATCCGTGCGGCCGGCCGCAGCCGGGAGGAGATCCTGGCGGCGTTGCACGCAAGGCTCAGCCACACACCGGAGCAGGAAGAACGAATCATAGGCGAGCAGCTGCGTGAGATCGCCGTGCTCCGACTCGAAGGACTGATGAGCCAGTGAGCGTTTCGCACATAACCACCCACGTACTGGATACCGGTTCCGGCAGGCCTGCCGCCGGAATCCCCGAGACCCTGCACCGCCTCGATGGCGAGCAATGGGTCCGGATTGCCGTTGCTTCCACGGACGCCGATGGGCGGGTCAAGAACCTTGGGCCGGAGAGGCTCCCCTCCGGAACGTACCGGCTGGGTTTCGATACCGGGTCCTATTACGCTGCCACGGATACGGAGACGTTCTTTCCCGAAGTGGCCCTCATTTTTGGGTTGGACGGGGATCAGGCGCACTACCACGTGCCGCTGCTCCTGAGCCCCTTCGCTTACTCCACCTACCGGGGCAGCTAGGCACCCGCGTGGACGCGATCCCGGTGGACCAGGAAGCGCCACTCCCGGCGGACGAGGACATCGAACGGAAGATGAGCGAGAGCGTAGCCCCACGCACGACGGCGGTGCTGCTCGCCGCCGGGGCCGGCACCCGGCTGGGGCTCGGACCCAAGGCGCTGCTCCGGTTCCACGGCCGCACGCTCGTCGAAGTGCTGGCGGAGGAGCTGCTCGCAGGCGGCTGCCGGGAAGTAGTGACCGTGCTCGGCGCGGGCGCGCCGACGGTCCGCGCCGCCACCGACCTCAGCCGGTATCGGGTCCTCGATAACCCGAACTGGGACACCGGAATGGGCAGCTCCTTCCGGCTGGGAGTTGCCGCGTCCGCGCCGGAGGACCATGTCCTCTTCGCGCTGGTGGACCAGCCCGGCCTGACGCGGGACACGGTCGCCCGGGTGCTGGCAGCCCATCGGCCAGGCCGCGTGACAGTCGCCGCCTACCCCAAGGCGAACGGTGAGCTCGGGCGGGGCCACCCGTTGCTGCTGGATGTCACCTTGCGCTCCGCAGCTGCCGCTTCGGCAACGGGCGACGCCGGCGCGCGGCTGTTTCTGCACGCCCACCCGGAGCTGATCGACCTCGTCGACTGCAGCGACCTCTCCGGAGGCGAGGACCTCGATACGCCCGAACAGCTGTACCTCCTCGATTAGGCAGGCCGTAACTGCCCGACCGGTTCGGATAAGGGGTACGGATATCGGCACGGTCAAGGGCCTGCGTGCTAGGGCACCAGTCCCGCCGACAACAGTTCCTGCAGGCCGTCCTTGAACCCCGCCCGGCCGCCGTGGGCGGGATGCCTGATCTTCGGGACTGAGATACCGTTTCGCTGGAGGCTGCGGTGGGCGACATTCCCCACGGCTACCACGGCCGGGATATCGAACAGTGCCAGCAGTTCCTGCCAAAACGGGACCCCAACGGCTGTTTCCTTCAGAGTGGGCGTCCGGTTGGACAACGGACGCCCGGGGGCGTGCGTGTGAAAGGGGTAGGCACTCCACAGCAAGGGCAGGAAATCCAGTTCCGCCAGGACCTGCCACATCACGGTGGCGGTCGGCTCGGACGCTATCCCCTCCGACCCGGCCGGCAGCACATAGCCTTTCCCCGGGCCGAACAGCCCGAAATGGTTGGCCGGGGATGCCAGAATGGTGCGGTTGGTGAAGGGAATCCCGGTGATCCTCATGCCCCGGAAGCCGGGGGCCTCCCCCAGGAGCAGCACTTTGGGGCGCCGCCCCAGCATTTCGTGCAGATAGATCTCCAGGTTCCGCCGGCGCTGGGCGTTTCCGGTAGCGGCATGATCGAAGAAGT